>CACXHI010000089.1 GCA_902767395.1 Oscillospiraceae bacterium | reverse complement strand
CTGTGCTACGGAGATAAGAAAACCGCCTCCCTGCTGCGGCGGAACGAGGAGGTGCTCTGCGGCGTGCAGATTTTCGGCAGCGAGCCGGAATTTATGGCGCGCGGCGCACAGCTTGCGCTCTCGCTCTCGGGTGCGGACTTCGTAGACATCAACATGGGCTGTCCGATGCCGAAAATCGTCAACAACGGCGAGGGCTCCGCGCTGATGAAGGATCTCGCTCTTGCCGGACGGATCATCCGAGCCGTCGTCGCGGCTGTGGACGTTCCGGTGACGGTCAAGACCCGCAAGGGCTGGGACAAGAGCCACGTCAACGTGGTGGAGCTGGCACGGGTCGCGCAGGACAACGGCGCTTCCGCCATTGCCGTCCACGGGCGAACCAAGACCATGCTCTATTCCGGAACGGCGGATTGGGATATTATCGCGCAGGTCAAGCAGGCCGTCTCCATCCCCGTCATCGCCAACGGCGACGTTGATTCCCCCGAGGCGGCGGTGCGCTGCAAGCGCTGGACGGGCGCCGACTGCCTGATGGTCGGGCGGGCGGCCTTTGGCAACCCGTGGTTGCTGGGCCAGATCGACGCTGCCCTTGGGGGGCGGCCCATTCCGGCGCGTCCGAAGCTTGCCGAGAGGATGGAGCTGGCGCTGGAGCAGATCGAGCTGGCGCGTGCGGACAAGGGCGAGCACATCGCCTGTCTGGAGGCGCGCAAGCAGCTTGCGTGGCATCTGCGGGGCGTCCGGTTCAGCAACTACTACAAGCAGGAAATCTCCAAAATTGCCGTGATGGAGGACGTCTATCGGGTGATTCGTGGCGTACAGAGGGATTTGGAATGATGGATGAAAAAGAAATCATCGAGCGGGTGCTTGCCGGAGAGAACGACGCGTTCGGCAAGCTGGTGGAGGCATATCAGGACCGGGTCTACAATCTGGCCCTTCGGATGTGCGGAAATCGGGAGGACGCCTTTGATCTGGCGCAGGAGGCCTTCTTCCGCGCCTGGCGCGGCATGTCCGGCTTTCAGTTTGAGTCCGCCTTCTCCACATGGCTGTTCCGCCTGACCACCAACGTTTGTCTGGACTTTTTGCGGGCGAAGAAGCGAAAGCCGACGGTCTCGCTGACCACGGTGGACGATTCCGACGAGGAAACGCAGCTCGAGCTGCCGGATCTGACACAGAACCCCGAGGCGCTGCTGCTCGCGGCGGAGGATCGGGCGCTTGTGGCACGCGCGCTCAACGAGCTGCCGGTAGAATACCGCCAGATTTTGACGATGCGCGCCATCAACGACATGAGCTACGCTGAAATCGGCGCGGTTTTGAAGCTGCGGGAGGGCACGGTAAAATCCCGTCTCTCCCGGGCAAGGCTTGCGCTGCGAAATAATTTATTGCAAATTGGGAACAAATTGGATGCAAAATCGTCTACCCCTACAAAAGGAGGGGATGCGCGATGATTTGTGAGAAGGCTTACGAGTTGATGAGCGCCAAGCTGGACGGCGAGCTGTCCGCCGAGCAGGACGCGGAGCTGACGGCGCGTCTCGCGTCGTGCCCGGAATGTCGGCGTTTGATGCAGGCGATGCAGACGGTGGAGGATTCCGTTTCCGCGCTGCACGAGTCCGCGCCGGAGGGTCTGAAAAAGGGTGTGAAATACCGCATTGATCTAGCTGTCGGCGCGTGCAAGCCCCCCAAGCGGCGCTGGATCGGCCCCGGGACGGTCTTCGGCGCGGTGGCAGCGCTTCTGGTGCTGCTGGTGGGGACGGGGGTCATTCCCCTGCCAAAGCAACAGCGCTCCGCGCCGGTCACCGACGTCGCCCTGCCCGCTCTGGCCTCCACGAACGCGCTGCAGGAGGCAGCGGGGGCCGCTGAAAAGCCCGACACACCGGACAAGCAGCCAAATTCGGCTTTCGTGACGGCCGGCACGGAAGTGGCAAACGAAACAGACTACGGTCTGCCCGCTTTTCTGGCGCCCGCCGCATCGTCCGCACCGCTGGGCACGCTGGAGGAAAGCGACGAGTACTACCGCAACGGGGAGGAGCCCGTGTTGGGCGTGGAAAGTGGGAAGAATCTGCAGGGCGTAAAGCGCACCGAGGCGCGGGCCGTGGACGAGACAAGTCGAAGCCTTGCCGCCACGCGGAGCACGCAGGACGGCGCGTTGCTGCTGCTCTACACGGAGTTTTCCCCCGAAACGCTGTTTGATCTGCTCCAAGCGGAGGAACCCACGCTCTACGAAAGAGCATCGGCACTGCAATGCGAGGAAGCGGACGGCCTGCTCCTCTATCGCGCCGACTGTGGCACGGTGCTGGCAATTCACGAGTGGATTCTGGAAAATCTGCCGCAGTCGGAGCAGATGGACCCGGAATCGCAGGAGGCGGAAACGCGGCTGCGGATTCGCATGGATACGCTTGACCCGGAGAGCGGGAGCCTGTATCGGATCATCACGTGGGAGCCTCGGCCCCAGCCGGTCGTATGGCCCGCAACGTGGCCAAAGGATTGGGCCATCCATCTGCGCTTGGAAGAAAACTGGGCACTGTTCTTCCCGACGGAAGGCTACGCGCCGAGCGCGGAAAAGCCCGCGATTCTGGCGTTTTTGAAGCAATGACAGAAGCAAGACCGCCCCGGTCACCGACATCGAACGGTGACCGGGGCGATTGCGTCCATGAGTTGCCCTTGGTGATCGGCTTTCGTCAGAAAAAAGACCGTAGTAGCCTGTTGTCCTTCTAAGTTGATTTCTTCCGTGACCAGAACTCCGATTTATCGGATTGATACAGTCCATTCGTCTCCTGAAACCAAATACTGAAATTCTGTCAGCTCCGGCGTGTTCATCACCTTCAGGAGATCGTCAAAATCATCAACGGTTTTTACTGTTGAAAGGTCACCGTACTTGATCCATTCCATTTGTCCTTCCTCGGATGAAATAAGCTCGCCTGACCACCGCGTTGCCTTAAATAACAGAACAACATACCTTCCGTTCTCTAAGGGAAACTGTTTCACTCCGACCAATCTCGGATCAAGGATCGTCAGGCCGGTTTCTTCCTTCATCTCGCGGATGACAGCGTCAACAAAAGATTCTCCGGGTTCCACATGCCCGCCCGGCAATGCGTACCCTTGCCAGTCCTTCTTTG
>CACXHI010000088.1 GCA_902767395.1 Oscillospiraceae bacterium | reverse complement strand
GCCGGTTTTTGTGCAGGGCGTGGACAGGCCGAAGCGCTGGGCGTTGGTGGGCGCGGCGACGTTCCTTGCCCGCTTCATGGCAGCGTCGGCGTCCTTGCATACCTTGTTCATTCCGACAATCATCACGACCTTTCTCGGCCCCTGCGCAATGGCGGAAACACGGTTCGCGTTGCCGTCGATATTGATGAGAATGCCGTCCTCCGTCATGGCGTTGGCGGAGGTCAGGAACACGTCTGCGTCGTAAGCGGCGAGCATGGCGGCCCGCTTGTCCTCTGCGGCGTTGCGGTCAATAAAGCGGTAGTCGGGGCCCTTGACCGCTTCCACCAGCCCGATCTCCGCGGCGCTCGCGCTGCCGCCCATGGCAATGGAGCTGCCCTTGGGAATCAGCGAGAGCGCGAGCTTTAGCGCATCGGCCTTCGTTGCGGCATAGTAGCCTGCCATATTTCGGGATTCCAGCCCCTTGATCACCTTCTGCGCCAAAAGCTCGTTGCGTTTGACAATGTTTTGATCCATGTCGTACCTCCTGAATGAATTGAGAAACAGTTGTTTCAGAACAATGTGACGTGCAAGGCAATTTGCCCCTGCTCAATCGGGCACCCCGGACTCCGACGTACCGGAGCACAGCATCGTGGTTGCCTCGTTGAGATAGGACAGCTTTTTGATAGAAACAGCGATGGAGAAAGCCGAATACGCAAGAAGCAGGATGAGCGCAAGCACCAACGCTGTCTGGCTGGCGGTGAGAAGTGAGGCAATCAGACGCAAGACGTACGCGCAGATGGTCAGAATCAGAATCAGACGGATCAGCTTGCGGCCTCGTTCTGACATTCTCAGGTTTTTCAGGCTTCTTGCAAGCTCGATAATTCCCCGAATGACGAAAACGGAACAGCAGAGAGAGGCAATGCTTTCAATCAGCGAGATGATGGAATATAGCAGATTCCTTTCGTCGATGAACAGACGCAGCACAGAGCAAACCAGTGCAACAATAACGGCCGTCCGTGCCACCTGTTTGTACACGTTTATTTTATAGCAAGGCCTTCCCTGTGTCAATACGAAAAAAAGCGATTTTGGCGCAAAAAACCCTTGACAATCCGAGGGGGAATATGGTACCTTGTTAAAGGTAGAGCATGGATCGTACCATGCCGAAATATCGTCGGATGAAGGACCCGAGAGAGTCCGCTGAGCGCGGCGCCGAAGGGGAAAGCAAAAGCTCTCAGGCAAAAGGATCGGGTTCGGACGAAACACCGTAAAGTGCGTCCCTGCGCACGCCGTAGGTGCAACCCGCTCGGGCGGGGAATCTCTCAGGCTTCAAACGGTGGCACGGGCGCCCTGTGTGGGGCTTGTGCCGCCGTTTTTTGATCGCACGCAATTCCATTTACAATACACAGGAGGTAATTCCATGAGCGAACTCAAACGCACCCAACTGTACAACGCCCATCTCGCAGCCGGCGCCACGATGGTGGACTTCGGCGGCTGGGAAATGCCCATCCAGTACCCCAGCGGCATCGTGGCTGAGCATCTGTACACCCGCCATTTCTGCGGCCTTTTCGACGTCTCCCACATGGGCAGACTGCTGATCGAGGGCCCCGAGCGCGTGCAGTTTTTGCAGCACGTTCTGTCCAGCAACGTTCAGGCGCTGGATGTGAATGAGGCGCAGTACTGCATCATCCCCAACGAGAACGGCGGCGCGATCGACGACGCCTATCTCTACCGCTTCGAGGAAGACCGCTTCCTGCTGGTCGTCAACGCTGCCAACACCGAGAAGGATCTTGTCCACCTGCGCGAGCAGATCAAGGCCTTCAACTGCACTCTGACCGACATCTCCGAGGAGTATGCCTCCATCGCCGTGCAGGGCCCCAAGAGCCGTGAAATGCTGGAGAAGCTGTCCAACGGCATTCAGCTCACCGAGCTGGTCAAGAACGCCCTCGGCACCGTCACCATGGAAGGCCGCACCGTCCGTCTGGCCAAGACCGGCTACACCGGCGAGCCTCTCGGCTATGAGGTCTTTGTCAAGTCCGAGGATGCTGAGTGGATGTGGAACCGTCTGCTGGAGCTCGGCGGCCGTCCCTCCGGCCTCGGCGCCCGCGATACCCTGCGTATGGAAGCCATGCTGCCCCTCTACGGCCATGAAATGGGCGTGGACGTCGAAGGCAAGGAAATTCCCATCTTCGCCGTGCCTCTGGCCAAGTTTGCCGTCTCCTTCTCCGAACTGAAGGGCAACTTCATTGGCCGCGAGAAGCTGGCCGCGCAGTTCGAGGCCTTCAAGCAGCTCCAGAACCGGGACCTCGAGGGCATGAAGCTTCTGCCCCGCCGCATGATGCCCATCACCCTGCTTGAGCGCGGCGTCATCCGGAAGGATATGCCCATCTACCGCGACGACAAGCTCGTTGGCTACATCACCTCCGGCACCATGGTTCCCTACTATGTGGCCGACGGCGAAGGCATGGCGACCACCTACACGCAGGAGACGGCCAAGCGCTCCATCGGCATTGCGATGCTCGACTCCGACATTCAGACCGACGACGTCATCTACGTTGACGTGCGCGGCAAGAAGGTAAAGGCTGTGGTTCCCCGTATGCACATGAGCACCATGGCGCCTCCCTATGCCCGTCCGATCCTGTACACCCCCCCTTTTCAGGGCAAGCCCGCTGACGGCACTGGTTATCGGGCCGAAGCGCTCGAGCTGATTAACAAGTCCATTGAGAATCATCTGTGGCGCCAGAAGAAGTGCATCAACCTGATCCCCTCCGAGAACACCCCCAGCCGTGCGGTGCAGATGCTCTGCGCTTCCGACCCCGCGTTCCGTTACGCCGAGCACAAGAAGATTTCCTCCTTCTATGACAACGAGATCTTCTACTATCAGGGCACCAAGTTCATCGAGCACGTAGAAGAGCTGCTGGTGGAGCAGATGCGGCAGTATCTGGGCGCGACCGAGGTGGAGACCCGTGTGATCTCCGGCCAGATGTCCAACACCGCCGTCTTCTCCTCTCTGATGGACTTCAAGAATCGCAACAACCGCAAGGTCAACCCGCAGCGCCTCGGCTACATCCTGCACAACCACATCGCCAAGGGCGGCCACCTGTCCGCGCAGCCCATGGGCGCTCTGCACGACTACGTCGCCGTGGACCCCGTCACCGAGCGCAACGCTGTCGTTCCCTTCCCCGTCCTGCCCGAGAACCACTATAAGATCGACGTCGAGGAGACGAAGAAGGTCATTGACCGCTACCGCCCCGAGTTCATCATCTTCGGCAAGTCCATGGTTCTGCACAAGGAGCCCGTCAAGGAGATCCGGCAGTTCGTCGATCAGATGGGCCTGCAGACCACCATTATGTACGACATGGCGCACGTCCTCGGTCTGGTTGGCGACTACTTCCAGAAGCCGTTTGAAGAGGGCGCCGAGATTGTGACCGGCTCTACCCACAAGACCTTCTTCGGGCCGCAGCGCGGCATCATCGGCGTGAACTACAAGCCCGAGGATCTGAAGTGGAACCTGTGGAAGACCATCGAGTCCCGTGCCTTCCCCGGCTCCGTCTCCAACCACCACCTCGGCACGCAGCTCGGTCTGCTGATGGCGGCCTACGAGATGAACACCTTCAAGGACGAGTATCAGCGCAACGTCATCGAGAACGCAAAGCACTTTGCCAAGTGCCTGAAGGCCGAGGGTCTGGACGTGGCCGGTGATCCCGCCATTTCCTACACCGAGACCCATCAGGTCATTGTCAACGTCGGCTACGCGCTGGGCTACGATGTGGCCGAGCGGCTCGAGGCCAACGGCATCATCGTCAACTATCAGGCGACCCCCGAGGAAGAGTCCTTCACCGCCTCCGGCGCGCTGCGTATGGGCGTCGAGGAAATGACCCGCTTCGGCTTCACCAAGGACGACTTTGCCAAGCTGGCTGCCATCATGGCTGACTGCATCCTGCGCCTGAAGGACGTCACTGAGGAAGTGGAGAAGCTCCGCGCCGAGCATACTGTCATGCAGTACTGCTTCAACGACGAGACCTTCAACGAGACGCTAGGCAACCTGATGGGCGTTTTGGGCGTGTAATCCGCCGTATCTCATGCGTTGCAGGGAAGGGGGAGCAGCCCATGCCGTTCCCCCGACCCTGAAAGATTTTCTTCCATTCCCAAGTCAAAAAAACAACAAACATTTTTTTAGGAGGATATTACAATGGCTATTCCCAACGAACTGCGCTACACCAAGGATCATGAGTGGCTCAAGGAAGAGGACGGCGTTGCCGTCAT
>CACXHI010000087.1 GCA_902767395.1 Oscillospiraceae bacterium | reverse complement strand
TATGGGCCAGCTCAAGGGCCCTGCCGGCTTTGACGAGAACACCGCCGACCGACTCAAGGGCATTTTCAACTTTGCGCAGACGGTCTTTAACATGCCTTGCGCCTTCATCACCCCGATCACGGTTGCGGTGATCCCCGCCATCACGGAGCAGCTCACCCTGCGCCGCCAGCGCAGAGCCAACACGGTGGCCGAATCCGCCACCCGCGTGATGAGCCTGATCGCCATGCCCTGCTCCGTCGGTCTGGCGGTGCTGGGCGAGCCGATCATGGCCCTGCTGCGGGGCTACACCGGCGACGAGCTGCGCATTGCCGGCGGCCTGATGAGTCTTCTGGGCCTTGCGGTGTTCTTCAGCTCCTTTGTGCTGGTGACGAACGCGATTATGCAGGCCCACGGCCTTGTCTATCTCCCGGTCGTCAATATGGTGATCGGCGGCGTCGCCAAGATCATTGTCAGTCTGGTTCTGGTCGGCAATCCTCAAATCAACATCATCGGCGTGCCCATCGGCACGGTGCTCTGCTACATGCTGATCACCGTTTTGAATTTGATTACCATGAGCCGGGTTCTGCGCCGCCCGCCGCGTCTGCTGCCCAACGTCGTCAAGTCCGGCCTCGCGTCGCTTGCGATGGGCGTCGTGACCTTCGGACTGAATCTGGGGGCAAGCGCCCTCGGCCTGCCGCTGGTGGTGCGTACCGGCGTCAGCATCCTCGGCGCCGGCGCGGTCTACGTGGCGCTGGTGCTGGTGCTGAAGGTGATCACCAGAGACGACTGCACCCTCCTGCCCAAGGGCGACAAAATCGCCAAGCTCCTGCGAATCTCGTAAAAGAATCCACAATTCCATTCAAGAAGAAAGAGGATTGATTTATGCTGAAAAAAGAACTGGTCGCGGCCGTTGCCGCCAAAGCCGGGCTTTCGGGAAAGGATGCGGAGAAGGCGGTTTCCGCCGTTCTGGACGCGGTTTCCGAGGCCCTTGCTGCCGGGGAGAAGGTGCAGTTGGTGGGCTTCGGCACCTTTGAGGTCCGAACCCGCGCGGCCCGCATCGCGCAGAATCCCCGCACCCTCGAAAAGGTCAAGGTTTCCGCCAGCCACTTCCCCGCCTTCAAGCCCGGCCAGACCCTGAAAAACAAGGTCGCAGCCGCGCATGACCGGCAGTAAGGAATCGGCAATCGGCAATAGGGTGTGAACACGAACATAGAAAAAGGTGGGGAATCACATGGCAGAAAACAGGTTTTTTGACTATGCAACTGGCAAAGAGATTCGTAGCAATCCCGAAGAAGAATATCGGCAGTTGTTTGAACACATCCTTATTGATGATTTAGGCTATCCGAAAGAAAACATTGATATTGAAGTTGTTTTGCAACGTGGGGCAGCCCGAAACGCAGAAAGGGCTGATCTTGTCGTATTTAACGACAGCATCCACAAGCAAGAGAACGCATATATGATTATCGAAATAGAAACGCCGAAAAAGAAATACGACTTGCAGGCTTTTTCGTACGTTACCGCTACAACCGCGCCATATTGTGTCTGGTTTGCCGGTTTTGAAAAGAATAGCGAAGGGCCATACTATCACTATAGGGATTTGAAAACAAACCCAACGAAATTCACCCGTATCCGGACGTTGCCCCGTTATGGAGAAACCCAGGAAACAATCGGATTATACCGTAAGCAGGACTTAAAGCCCGCAAAGGCCCTCAAGCTGTTGTTTACAAGGATGTACTATCATCTGTATGGGAATGGGCCGATCAAGCGCGAAGAAAACATCGCAATTGAAGTGATCAAACTTCTGTTTTGCAAGATCATGGACGAAATAAGCCCGGATGAGCTGTGTGAATTCCGGGCGACGCCATCTGAATTAGATTCAGATGAGGGAAAGCAAACGATACGGGAGAGAATCGACAAGCTGTATGCAAGATTGCTGAAAGACCCGGATCTCGGCGTAATGTTCAAGGACGAAAAAATTGAATATAATAACACTTGGATCGCTTACATTGTTTCTGAATTGCAGGGTATTGCTCTGATGCATGAAGATACAAATACGGATGCGTTAGGCGATGCGTATGAGATTCTGCTTCCGTCCACATTAAAAGGCGAAAGCGGGCAGTTCTTTACCCCACGCGAAATCGTTCGTTTCGCAATGGACGTGATCAACCCACAGTATAAAAACAGCGAAGTGATTTTAGATACAGCTTGCGGTTCGGGTGGCTTTCTCTCCATTGCAATTGAGAAGCTACGAAAGCAAATTGCTGAACTGTACAAAGCAAGAGGCTTTTCAAAAGACAAATTGAATTCCTTGCTTAAAGACTATGCCGACAAGTATATATTCGGATGTGATATAGATCCACTTTTGTACAGGATTTCAAAATCCTATATGGCGATTGTCGGAGATGGAAAAAGCAACATATACAACTTCGATTCTCTGGAGCCCTATGCTGAATTAGACGCGCGCTTCAAGGAAAGAATCAAACCCGGTTCTGTAGACCTGATTACCACGAACCCGCCCTTTGGTACGCACATTAAGGACACAAGGAAGGCTGTTCTTGAGCAATACGAATTAGGACATAAGCTATCCAACGGTGTCCCAACCGATGAATTGCTTGACGGCCAGGACCCTGACAAACTGTTTGTTGAAAGAGATATTCAATATCTGAAAGAAGCCACTGACGGAAAAGACGGTGGCAGAATGGTTATCGTTTTGCCAAAGCAGAATCTTTCCGGCGCGCAAGAGGAATCCGTGGAATTTAGAAAATGGCTGATGCGAAAAGTTCAGATTATGGCCATTATTGATTTGCCGCGCGAGGCATTCCAGCCGCATACGGGGACAAAAACGTCCCTTGTTTTTCTGAAGAAAGTTCAGAACATACCTGACAGCTACCCGATTTTCATGGCTGTTTCCGAGGCCGTCGGACACGACCGGCGTGGAAATCCTCTGTATCAAAAAGATGCAAGCGGTATGAATCTTCTTGATGAAGATAAAAACGCTGTGATATGGAATGACCTGCCGGATATTCTAAAGCAATGGAACAATTACACATTCACACAGACCGTAAATCAGGCCGAGGATCATGCCGGACACGCGCCGAGTTGTTTTGTCATCAACTCAAAGCAAATCAGCGAAGACCCTTCAAGACGTATTGATGCGTGGTACTGGGACCCAAACAAAAATAATCTTGCAAAGCAGATTGAAGAATCCGTGGGCTGCGACGTTTTAGAAATTGTTCGTTTGGGTGATTTGGTGGTGGAGCATGGAATATTTTATCCCGGGCGGCATAAGAGAAACTATGTTGCCCCCGGAAAAGACAGCGTTCCATTCTATTCAGGAACGCAGATTCTTCAAATCCGACCTTTTGATTTGCAGTATCAACCGCGAGATTATGCCCCCGCTGCAAAGCATTTTGTAGAAAAAGACTGGATATTGATCACGCGATCAGGTTCAACAGGGCGCGTTGTCATGGTAACAGACAGTATGGCAGGAACGATGGTAACAGAGCACGTAATACGAGTTATTTGTGATGAATCATTAGTTGACCCATATTATGTATATGCTTATCTGGCGACCGACAGCATTGGAAAGGTTCTGCTTGAAAAGGGCATATATGCGTCTGTTGTTGACCATATCACCCCTGATTTCGTCGCAACGATTCCAATTCCCCGTCTCTCTCCTGAGAGAGAGAAAGCGATTGCGGATAAAGTTAGAGCGGCGGAAAGAAAGCGCGACGAAGCAAACAAAGCGTTTCTTGCAGAACGAGCCGCGATTGAAAGCGTCATGTTCTCAAACATGAAAGCAGATGAAACGTGATTTTTTCAACTGTCTCGCGGCATCTGCTCGAATTCAACGACAAACGGGCATAGAAAAGCGGCGGAAATCCTGTTTCATAAGGATTTCCGCCGCTCTAAAATGGATTTCTTTCTCAGAGAGCACAGCGCTCGGGGGAGCTTCGTATCAGTCCAGCTTCGAGATCTGATAGAGCAGGTCGGCGGCCTGCTGGCGGGTCAGGAGGGCTTCGGGGGCGTCGGACAGGGCGGCGGGGACGGCCGCTTCGCTGCCGCAGACGCGGGCGGTCAGGACGGCGGCCTCGGAGACCGTGATGGGATCGTTGGGGCGGAACATCAGACCGGCGGGTGTGCGCTCGCCGTCAATCAGGCCCCGGCGCATGGCGGAGGCCAGATAGGGCCGCAGCCACGACGGGGCCTCGCCCTCGTCGGCAAAGGCGGCGGCTTGCAGGCCGATCTCCGGCTCAATTCCCTCCAGCTCCATGACCATCGCAAGGAAGTCCCCGCGCGAGACGGTACGCTCCGGGCCGAAGCTCAGACGGTCGGAGATCAGCTCCCCGCCGAACAGCCCCGTCTCCCGCATCCAGAGGGCGGTGAACTGCGCGTCCCGATCCAGATCGGCAAAGGTCTGTGCGTCGGTGGGCTTGCGGATCGTCACGCGCACCGTGGCGGGAGCGGAGACGTTGCCCGCCGCATCGGTCACGGTGAAGGTGAAGCTGTCCTCCCCGACCTTGTTTTTCTTGGGCGTGTAGGTGTAGGTTCCGTCGTCGTTCAGCTCCACGGTGCCGCGCCGGGGCTGGTTTTCCAGCCGGTAGGTGAGGGCGCCGTCGTCGTCATTCGTCGCGTGGAGCGTGCCGGTGTTGGGCAGGTTGCGCCAAGTCTCCAGCTCGCCCGCCAGCGCGACGGGGGCCTCGTCCTCGGTCTGCTCAAAGTGGAAGGTCAGAGCCGTTTCCTGCCCCAGATGGCCGTCCTCTACGGGCAGAAAGCGCAGGGAAGCCTCGCCGCCCGCCGTCGGCTCCAGCCGCAGACGCGACAGCTCGGCGCGGGGGATGGCGTCCCCGGCCCGCAGAGTGCGCTCGCCCAGACGGACGACGGCGTGATCCTCGGGCAGGGCGGTCAGAAAGACGCCCTGAAGCCCCTCGTTCCCGTCCAACTCCTCGCGGGAGAAGCAGTAAACGCCAACGCCGGTGTCCTCGGCGTCCGTCGGCGCGTCCGCCGACGCGGGCAGGATCAGGCTCCCGCCGATCAGCGCGGCGGAGAGCAGCATACAAATCGTTCGTTTCATATTAACGACCTCCTTTCTTCTGTCGAGGGTAGTTTCTGCGAAAGTTGGAAAAGTATGCGAATCGAATCAACAAAACTCTGCGGCAGCCGACACCCGGCTGCCGCAGAGTTTTGTTGATATTTTACTTCCCCATCAGGTACTCGTCGATGCCCTTGGCTGCGACCTTGCCTGCGCCCATGGCGGAGATGACGGTCGCCGCGCCGGTGACGGCGTCGCCGCCGGCGTAGACGCCCTCGCGGGAGGTCAGGCCGGCCTCGTTGACGATGATGCCGCCGTGGTTGTTGACCTCAAGACCCTTGGTGGTGGACTTGATCAGCGGGTTCGGGGAGGTACCGATGGAGATAACGACTGCGTCGACATCCAGATCGAACTCAGAGCCCTCGACCGGAAC
>CACXHI010000086.1 GCA_902767395.1 Oscillospiraceae bacterium | reverse complement strand
TCCACGGACGCTATGAGTACATTCCCGTGGAGGATATGGAGATGTGCGTGCAGATGCTCAAGCACATCGCAAAGCCGTGAAGCATCTGGCGCCGGCCTGCTTCCGGGCCTTCTCCTGCGCGGCGGGAGCCTGCCCGGACAGCTGCTGCCGTGCGGGCTGGGAGATCGTCCCGGACAGCGAGACGCTGGCGTGCTACGAGGCCCTCCCCGGCGAGGCCGGGGAACGGGTGCGGGCGGGGATCGTGCCCGGCGCGGAGCCGCTGCTGCGGCAGGACGCCAACCGGGTCTGCGTTCTGCTCGACCCGGACGGGCTGTGCGCCGTGCAGCGGCATTTCGGCCATGAGGCCCTGTGCCGCGTCTGCCGGGACTACCCCCGCTTTCACCGTGAGTTCGGCGGCCTGACCGAGCACGGGGTCAGCCTGAGCTGTCCCACGGCCTACGCCGCCGCCACCGCCGCGCCGCCCGCGTGGGAGGAATGGGAGGACGACGGGCCCGTTGTGCCCAACGACCTCGACCCCGCAGCCTATCTCCGTCTGCGCCGTGGCAGAGCGTTGGCGCTGGAGCTCTTGACGCAGGAGGGGCTTCCGCTGGGACGGCGGCTGGCGCTGGTCTGGCATCTGGCGCGCCGCATCCAAGACGCGCCGGAGGCGCGACTGACGCACGACTACGGGCGGCTGCTCCGCCGGTGGCAAACCGTCCCAACGCGCACAGGCGCAGCAGCCAGACGCCGCCCGCTTCGGGAGGGCGCGCGATCCTGCACGGGGCGAGACTGGCGCTGGGCAAGGGAATTTGCCGCGCTGGAGATCCTGTCGCCCGGGTGGAAGGCCGCGCTGGAGTGCTTTCTGGCGCTGGCGGAGGCCGACGCCTTGCCGGACGGCTTCCTGCACACAAACTGCCCCGAGGTCTACGCCCGCTGGCTCTGGTACAGCCTCTACAAATACTGGCTCGACGCGCTGGACGACGGCAACCTGCGCGGGCGGGTGGAGCGGAGCCTGTGCATGACCCTTCTGGGGCTTGCCATGGATCAGGCCCTGCCCGGTCAGGGACCGTTCCTCCGTCAGCTCAGCCGGGAGATTGAGCACTGCGAGGAGAACCTGACGGCCCTGCTGCGTCCCAACATTTCGCCCCCAGCCATGAAAAACCTGCTGGAAGCTATTGACAACGGCAAAAAAACGGGTATAATCTAACTCGGCGTTTGCCAAAACAAAACGGGAAAGGAAAGTTTTTTTATGAAGAAGCTTGCAAAGCTGCTGACACTCGCGCTGGTTCTGACGCTGATCGTCTCTCTGACCGCCTGCGCCGGCTCGAAGCAGGGCGCGGCCGACGGCATTGTCGGCACATGGAAGTACACAATGGATTTCCAGAAGGCCATGGCGGCCGCCGGGGAATCCGAAGACATGGCCGGTCTGGAGTCGCTCGGCGACTCCTTCAAGGAGATGATGGAAGGCCTGTCCATGCTGATGGTGCTGGAGCTCAAGGAGGATAACACCTATTCCTTCTATATTGACGAGGCTTCCGCCAAGGCCGCTGTGGAAGGCATGATGTCCAAGCTGACCGACATGATGCCCAAGCTGGTTGCCGAGATGTCCGGCATGTCCGAGGAGGACGTGCAGAAGGCCCTCGAGCAGAACGGTCAGAGCATGGACTCGCTCATGGAGCAGTTCGGCGGCGCGATGGACACCGACGAGATGCTCAAGGATCTGAAGGAAAGCTCCTCCAAGGGCACCTACCGCTATGCCGACGGCAAGCTCTATCTGACCGAAGAGGGCAGCGTGGAGAACCCCGCCGACTACGTGGTGGTGGAGCTGAACGGCAACGAGCTGAAGATCACCGAGGTCTCCGAGGGGACCGACTTCGACGACTACAAGAGCCTTCTGCCTCTGGTCTTCGTCCGCTGATCCAAACAGAACGAATCAAAAAACAGTTCCCCCTGTACGCAGGGCAGCGGTCGGTGGCCGCTGCCCTGCGCAGTTTTTTGTTTGCGTTTTCCTGTTTTGTATAATTTTTCCGCCAGCGGGCATACTGTCAGCGGAGGTGCATATGCATGAAATGGAAACAGGAATTGAAAGCAATGGCGCGGGAAAAGGGCTACCTTCTGGCGCTGACGGTCTGCTTGGCGGCGGTGGCGGTTTCCGGCTGGCTCTTTGTCCGCAGTCTGCGGACGGACGACGAGGCGGCGAACACCCCGGACGCGGTGCAGGCAGCGGTTTTGCCCACCCTGCCTCAGTCGTCCGACGCGGCCCGGCCCTCGACCGGCACCGGGAAGAAGCCCGGAAAGAGCACCGCGCCGCAGGACGACGCGCAGACCGACCTTCTGACCCCGACGGAGCAGCCCGTGTCCGCGCAGGATACGCCAGCCCGACCGGGCGAGGTGCTCTACCGCCCCGTGGACGGAACGGTGGTGACGGGCTACAGCATGGACAAGCTGGCCTATAACGCCACGACGAAGGACTGGCGCACGCACGCAGGCATGGATCTTGCCGCCCCGGAGGGCAGCGAGGTGCGCGCCGTCGCGGAGGGCACGGTGCTTTCCGTCTTCATGGACGATCTGCTGGGGCAGACCGTGACTGTGGAGCACGCCGCAGGCTTCGTCACCCATTACGCGAATCTGGCGGAGGAGGTCTCCGTCGCGGCCGGGGATCACGTCGCGGCGGGGCAGACGATCGGAACCGTCGGCAAGACCGCGCTGGGAGAGGTCGGCAGCGCGCCGCATCTGCATTTCGCCGTCTACAAAAACAACGTCCCCCAAGACCCGAGCGCCTATCTTCCGAACTGAACCGCAAACGGCCCGTCCCCGCAAACCGCGGGAACGGGCCGAATTCTTGCGCGAAAAGGTCACCGCTTTTCCCCGGTTCCCATTTTTCTTAGATTGTGCTCAATCTATCAGGCATAATACTACCTGTTACTTCTTACCTGTTACCCGTTCCCTGTTTCTTCGTTGAATTTGCCTGCGGCAGATTGCATTCGTTCTGAATGCAGGACAAGCAACGCCGGTCTCTACCGTTCCGCCTCCCCCGTTGGCGGGAGCAACTTCGGCACGTCGGTCTTGGCGAAGCGCAGTCCCAGCGCCGTCGCCTGCTTTTCGGGGTAGACGGCGTAGTAACCGATCTGTCGCCTCTGGCGGCGGCGCTTGAGCGCCGGGGTTCCCGCCCAGATCACCGAGGGCAGGCCCACGGCCAGCAGATAGAGCGGGCCGAAGCAGAGCGACTGAATCGTATGGCCGTACTCATGGACCAGCAGCAGCTTGTCCTCCGGCGTCCACGCGGGATGCAGAAACAGGAAGCTTCCCATTGACATCGAACCGGCGCGCTGCCGCCAGATCACTGCCCGCGCACCCTGATAACGAAAGTGCGGGCAGCCCCGGAGGCGGCAGCACAGGTAAATCAACGCGCCGATCAGGTTTTGCGGCAGGCCCCACGTCCATTGGCAGAGCAGATAGAGCAGCCGCGTCATCTCACAGCAGATGGGCGCGCAGCTCCTCCCCGGACAGGGGGCTGAGATAGGCAGGCGGCACGTCCAGAATCGTCTTGCAGCCGGTCATGCCCGCCTGTGCCATCCGATGCACCGCGCGGGCGCAGGCCGCCAGCACCGAGCCGGTGAACTCAGGGTTGGAATCCAGCCGCAGGCTGAATTCCACGGTGTGCTTATTCGCGCCGTCCCAGCCGGTCACGCCGCTGCGCAGGACGGAGCCGCCGTGGGGAAGTCCCGCGTGGTCCCGCGCCAGCTCCTCGGCGGAGATGAAATGCACGGTGGTATCGTACTCGTCAAAGTAGTAGGGCATGGTCTTGATCTCCCGCTCGATGCGGTCACGGTCGGCGCCCTCGGCGGCAACCACCCAGCACTCGCGCAGATGCTTGTCCCGCGCCGTCAGAACGGGCTGCTCCCCCCGGCGCACCGCGTCCACTGCGGCGGGAATGGGAACGGTGTACTGCCTTGCGTCCACCACGCCCTCGATGCGGCGAATGGCGTCGGAATGTCCCTGACTCACGCCCCGGCCCCAGAAGGTCTCGTCCTTTCCCTGAGGCAGAACGGCGGAGGCGTAGACCCGCGCCAGAGAGAACAGGCCGGGGTCCCAGCCGCAGGAGATCAGGCTGATTTTTCCGGCGGCGCGGGAGGCCGCGTCGGTTGCGGCGAAGTGGGCCGGAATGCGGGCGTGGGTATCGAAGCTGTCTACGACGTGGAACAGGCCGGCGAGCTGCGGGGTCTGGTGGGGCAGATCGGTTGCGCTGCCCCCGCAGAGGATCATCACGTCCACGTCGTCGCGGTGCTGCTCCGCCTGCTCCGCAGGCAGAACCGGAACGCCGGGGGTGCAGAGCGTCAGCGCCGCCGGATCGCGGCGTGTAAAGACGGCGACCAGCTCCAGATCGTCGTTTTGGGCAATGGCGGCCTCCACCCCTCTGCCCAGATTGCCATATCCATAGATTGCAATACGAGTCTTCATCAAACTTGCCTCCTTCAAATAGATTTCAGAATTCCGTCGAGAACGTCCTGCATGTCGTACATTCCGCTTGTCCGGCCTGCCAGCCATTTTGCGGCGGTCAGCGCGCCCTCGGCAAAGAGGGCGCGGTCGTGGGCCTCATGCCGGAGCGTCAGCGTCTGCGTGTCGGTGCAGACGTGGATTTCGTGGATGCCGACGACGTTTCCCATTCGCAGGGCGTGGATATCAATGTCGGCGCGCTCGCGCTTGCCGTTCTCATGCCGTCCGATCACAAGGCGGCTACCCGGACGGACGGACTGGACCGCCCGGCCCAGCGTCAGGGCTGTGCCGCTCGGCACGTCTAACTTGCGGTTGTGGTGGGTTTCCACAATCTCGACGTCCGCCTCGGGGAAGGCCTGCGCCGCCTGCTTGGCAAGGGCGGTCAGCACCACGATCCCCAGCGAGAAGTTGCTGGCAAGCAGAACGGGAACGACCTGCGCGGCCTGATGAATGGCCGCCAGCTCCGCCTCGGTCTGGCCGGTGGTGGCAATGACGAGCGGGAGCTTCCGTGCCGTAGCATAGGCGGTGAGCGCCGCCGTGGCGCTGTGGTGGGAGAAGTCTACGATGCAGTCCGCCGGGCCGGTGTAATCGGTCAGCGCCGCGTATGCCTCGCCGTCGCGGGTCATGGGGTCCACGGGAATCAGATCGGCGTCCGGGCAGTTGGCCCGGAACACGCGCAGAACAACCTGCCCCATCCGTCCGCAGGCGCCGTGAATGATGTATTTCATTCTCATGTTCCTCCTCAGAGCAGTCCCATCTCTTCCATCCGGGCAAAGAGCTTCGTACGGAAGGGCTCCTCCATCGGCGTCAGCGGCAGACGAAGCCGTTCCTCAATCATGCCCATTTTGGCCAGCGCGGCCTTGGCGGGGATGGGATTGGTCTGGCTGAACAGGGCTTGGATAAGCGGCAGCAGCCCGAGCTGAAGCTTGGCGGCCCCGGCCAGATCCCCGGCGAAGAACTTGTCGCACAGGGCGACGGCCTGGGCCGGAACAACGTTTGCCAGCACAGAGATTACGCCCCTGGCGCCCATCGCCAGCAGGGGGAGGATCTGGTCGTCGTTGCCGGAATAGACGTCCATCCGGCCCTCGACCACGCGGAAAGTCTCCATAATCTTCGGCATCCGGCCGCTGGCCTCCTTGATGGCGCAGATATTGGGGTGATCCGCCAGAATCCCGCAGGTCTCCGGCTCCAGATTGGTGCCCGTCCGGGACGGGACGTTGTAGAGGATCACCGGGACCGTCGCCGCGTCGGCAATCGCGGTGTAACTGGCGATCAAGCCGGACTGGGTGGGCCGGTTGTAGTAAGGGGTGACGCAGAGCACCGCGTCCGCGCCGATGGCGCAGGCAAACTGGGTCATCATAATCGCATGGCCGGTGTCGTTGGAGCCGGTGCCCGCGATGATGGGAACCCGGCGTCCGGAGCGCTGGATGGCGAATTCCAGCACCTTGCAGTGCTCGTTGTCGGTGAGGGTCGGGGCCTCGCCGGTGGTGGCGCAGACCACCAGCGCCTTGACGCCTGCACCAATCTGCCAGTCGATCAGCTTGCCGAGGGCTTCATAGTCCACGCCCTCCTCGTTCATCGGCGTCACCAGCGCGGTCGCGGTGCCCGTGAAGATATGTTTTTTTTCCATGACCGTTCTCCTTCGTAGGCTTGGTTCATCTTCTTTTCCAATTTCATTATTATAGCAGAAAACAACAGACGGCGCAAGTGTTTAATCCGCGTTTTACGGCTTTTGCCCCTTTGGAAGGCGAATGGTCAAGACGACCGCCTCCTCGGTCTCCTCGCGCTGCACGTCGGCGGAGATTCCTGCCTGCTTCAGCGTTGCCAGATGGCGGTCGATGGAGTTGAGGAACAGCCGCAGATCCCGCACCAACAGCTTGCGCTGCCCCTGCCGGCCCCGGTCCGGGCGGGTCAAAAGCTCGTCCACATAGGCCTCGGTCTTCGCCACGGTGAGATCCCGCCGCGCAATGACCTCGATGGCCTCCAGCCGCTGTGCCTCCTCGGGCAGCCGCAGCAGGGCGCGGGCGTGACGCTCGGAGAGACCCTTGGCGCGCAGGGCGGCACGGACAGGGGGCGAGTGCTTCAAAAGCCGCAGCTTGTTCGCCACGGCGGAGGAACTTTTGCCCAGCCGTTTTGCCGCCTCCTCCTGATTCATCCCGTACAGGCGCATCAGCCGTGCAATCCCCTCCGCCTCCTCCCAGCAGTCCAGATCCTTCCGCTGCAAATTCTCCACCAGCGACAGCAGCTCGCTCTGCTCCTCGTTCAGCGACAGCAAAATGCAGGGGATTTCCCGCAGTCCCGCCATACGGGCGGCCCGCAGCCGCCGCTCTCCGGCGACCAGCTCATAGCACTCGCCCTGCCTGCGCACGGTGAGCGGCTGGAGCAGGCCGTGCTGGGCGATGGAAGCCGCCAGCTCCTGAAGGCTCTCCCGGTCAAAGGCGCGCCGGGGCTGTCCGGGATTGGGGCGGATTTGCTCCGGCGGCAGAAGCAGAATCTGCCCGGCCTTCCGCTGGACCGGGAACAACCGCTTTTGCATTCACATTCCTCCGTTTGTAATTGGTTTTCGCCTCCATTGTATTCCGCCCGCGTGCCGGATTCCCGCGAAGACGATGGGGGCGGGGGATTTTTTTGGAACGGTTCATGCCGCTGCGGTTCCAAGCGGCGCCAACGGGTCAGCATGGCAAATGAAACGGAAAAAATGGCAAAATGGGGGAACCCCAATCCTGTAGACACTTTCATGTAGAGCAGTTATGTGGTAAGATGAATCCATCCAGCAGCTTCCAGTTTCTATTCCCTGTTCCCTGTTACGGATTGCCTGCCCCCGCACGTCATTCCGCCGGAGGCATGGCGCGCAACGTACGCCGCCGCCCGTGTGCGGTCGGCAGAACCGTTCCATCATCCCAAACCACACAACCGAATGGAGGAAAACGCTATGAAACAATCAATACTTCGCGCGTCGGCCCTGATCCTCATTCTTATGGTGCTGCTGTCTGCGGCTTCCGCCGCTGCGGCGAGCACGGATGCGCAGGGCGCGTCCCCCAGTCTCCCCGCCAGCGGGGAGCGCTGCGTGATCTACTGCCCCGCTGCACAGGCCGTTCTCGGTCTTTCGGACGGAGCAGACCCGGCAACCGGTCTTCCGGCCCCCTCCGCCACGCTGAACGCGGACGGGCGTTTGACCTACGACGACGTTTCCGACGGCGGACTGATCTTCCACGCCACCGCAATCAAGGAAAACGGCATGTTTTTCTACACCTTCGCCAGTCAGGGGCGCTATCTGGCACTGACCGCACCGGCACAGGACGGAAACGGGGCGGCAGACGCCGGAACGCTCTGCCTCGCTGAAAAGCCCGAGGGAGACCGGCTGGCAGAGATTCAGTGGAAGTGCGAGCAGACCAACGGCGGCTGGGTGCTGTTCAACCGGGCTGCGCTTTCCGAACCAAGGCGCTGCATCGCCTTCACTGCGTCGCGGTTTCGGCTCTGGCGCTATGAGGCTGATCTGGCGGAGCGCTGCACACTGCAATTCTTTCCCGTGGAGGATCGGGAGGACTGCGGCTACGTCTCCCGCCCCATGCTCCGGCTCGCCGGGGAGCCCCCGCTGGGCGGGACAGACGGCAGGTTCCACTTTACGGTGGAGAGCGGATACGCCCTGATCTCCGCGACCGTCGAGGCAGTCTGCGCCGTCTCCGAGGCCGACGGGTCACAGCGTGTGCTCCGCACCCGGCTCCCGAAGCCAGCGCTGGAGGGCCGAACCGGCGGCTTCTCCGTCTCTGCCGCCGACGCGCTGGGCTGTGATCGACTGATCCTCACGCTCACAGCACAGGACACGTTGGGGCGGCGGCTCGAGGCGGGGCTGACCACCGCGCTTTCCACCCTGCCCCAGATTCCGGCGATTGCGCCGGCAGACGGTTCGACCGTCAACAGCAATGCGCGGCCCACGATCTCGGCAACCGTTTCCAACGCCGGACGCTGGCAGGAGGCTCCCCTGCCCGACAACGTGGACCCCGTGACAAAATTCCGGGACGTCAGGGCCGGTCAGTGGTACACCGCGCCGGTGGATTACGTGGTCGAGCTGGGGCTGATGACCGGGATGACGGAGGAGCTGTTCGGCGTTCAGACCGAGCTCACGCGGGAGCAGTTTCTCACGATTCTCTGGAGTCTGGACGGCAAGCCCGGCCACAGCTGCGAGAACCCCTTCACCGACGTGAAGCCGGGCGGCTATGCCTACAACGCGATTCTCTGGGCCTACGAGGCCGGGATCACCGCCGGGAAGACGGAGACGCTCTTTGGGCGGAAGGACGCGGTATCCCGGCAGGATCTGGCCTGCTTCTTCTACCGCTACGCCGCGCTCCGCTGTCTGGACACCCGGCAGCGGGCCTCGCTCGCCGGATTCTCCGACGCGAACCGGGTGAAATCCTACGCGGTCGAGCCTATGCGGTGGGCCGTTGCCAACGGTCTGTTTGCGGGCAGCAACGGCCAGCTCCACCCCCGCGACTCCGCCACCCGCGCCGAGATTGCCGCCGTCATGCGACGCTTCGACGCCCTGCGCGGCCCACGGATGGAGGAGGACGCCCACGGCGTGACCGTGACCCTCCGGCTCGACGGCGTTCCCGTCCCCGCCCGGCTTCAGAACGGGCAGGTGACCTATCGGCCAGAGACAGACCTTGCGCCGGGCAGACACACCGTCGCGCTCACCGTCACCCGCCCGGACGGAACCGCAGTCTCCCGCAGTTGGGCGTTCTACGTATCGTAATTTTCCTTCCCTCCCCCAAAAAAACAAAATAATTGCCCAAAAACTATTGCAAAATTTTGTTGGATATGCTATATTTTCAGAGTTATGTGAAAGGGGAGGGCAATATGATCCCACAGGAAAAGATTCGGAATATCGCTATCATCGCCCACGTTGACCACGGCAAGACCACCCTCGTGGACGAAATGCTCAAGCAAGGTGGCATCTACCGCGAGAATCAGGCCGTCGTGGACCGCGTCATGGACTCGGGCGACCTCGAGCGGGAGCGCGGCATTACCATTCTGGCCAAGAATACCGCCGTCCACTACAAGGACTACAAAATCAACATCGTCGACACGCCGGGCCACGCCGATTTCGGCGGCGAGGTCGAGCGCATTCTCAAGATGGTCAACGGCGTTCTGCTTCTGGTAGACGCCGCCGAGGGACCCATGCCGCAGACCCGCTTCGTGCTCCAGAAGGCGCTGGAGCTGGGCCACAAGGTCATCGTGGTCGTCAACAAGATCGACCGCCCCGACGCCCGGATCGAGGAGGTTATGGACGAGGTGCTGGAGCTTCTGCTCGACCTCGACGCCACGGAGGAGCAGTTTGACTCCCCCACCATCTTCTGCTCGGCGCGGCAGGGCATCTCCGCCTACAGCCCGAACGAGGAGGGCAAGGACCTCACCCCGCTGTTTGAAACCATTTTGAGTTACATTCCCGCGCCGCAGGGCGACGCCGACGCCCCCCTGCAAATGCTGGTTTCCTCGCTGGACTACAACGACTACGTGGGCAGAATCTGCATCGGACGGATTGAGCGGGGCACGATCCGCCAGAATCAGGAGGTCACCATCTGTGACTTCCACGACGCCTCCATCCAGCAGAAGGGCAAGATCGTGGCCCTGTACGCCTTCGACGGGCTGGGCCGCACCCCCATCCAGCAGGCCAGCGCGGGCGAGATCGTGGCCTTCTCCGGCATTTCGGACATCACCATCGGGCGGACGGTCTGCGACCCGCTGCACGTCGATCCGCTGCCCTTCGTCAAAATCTCCGACCCCACGATTGAGATGACCTTCGCCGTCAACGACAGTCCCTTCGCCGGACGCGAGGGCAAGTACGTCACCTCCCGCAACCTGCGTGACCGGCTGGAGCGCGAGCTGCTCAAGGACGTGTCGCTCCACGTCACCGAGCAGGGCACCGACGCCTTCAACGTGGCCGGACGCGGCGAGATGCACCTGTCCATCCTGATCGAGACGATGCGGCGCGAGGGCTTTGAGTTCTCCGTCTCCACGCCCCGCGTGCTGACGAAGGTGATCGACGGGGTCAAGTGCGAGCCCATCGAGCGGATGGTGGCGGACGTGCCCGAGAACGCGATGGGCGCCGTCATCGAGAAGATCGGCCAGCGCAAGGGCGACTTGGTTTCCATGACCCCGCTCGGCAGCCGCTATCGCGTGGAATTTCTGGTTCCCTCCCGCGGTCTGTTCGGCTACCGCGGCGAATTCCTCACCGACACCCACGGCGAGGGCATCATGTCCTCGGTGCTGGACTCCTACGCCCCCCTGAAGGGCGAGATTGAGCGCCGCAAGACCGGCTCGCTGGTGGCCCATGAGACCGGCGAGACCACTGCCTACGGTCTGGGCGGCGTGCAGGACCGCGGCGCGTTGTTTGTCGGCCCCGGCGTGCCGGTGTATGC
>CACXHI010000085.1 GCA_902767395.1 Oscillospiraceae bacterium | reverse complement strand
GTGAAGGAGGTGCTGGCGAAATGAAGCTGATTTTTGAGAAGAGCGTTCCCGGTCGTCACAGCAGCCTTCTGCCCGCCTGCGACGTTCCTGCTTATACGCTGAGCCAGACCCGTCAGGAGCCTCTGGATCTGCCCGAGCTGTGCGAGAACGACGTTTCCCGTCACTACACCCAGCTCTGCCAGCGCGTCCACGGCGTCAACTGCGGCTTCTATCCTCTGGGCTCCTGCACCATGAAGTACAATCCCCGCATCGACGAGGAAATGGCTGCGCTGCCCGGCTTTACCAACGTTCATCCTCTGGCACCCGCCGCATCCGTCGAGGGCTGCCGCGAGGTTCTGGAGCTGGCTGCCAAGTATCTGTGTGAGATTTCCGGTATGGACGGCATGACCTTCCAGCCCGCCGCAGGCGCGCACGGCGAATTCACCGGTGTCCTGCTGATTAAGCAGTACCATGAATCCCGCGGCGACAAGGCTCGCACCAAGATCATCGTTCCCGACTCCGCCCACGGCACCAACCCCGCCACCGCCGCCATGTGCGGCTATGACGTGGTGAACGTGGCCTCCGCCCCCGACGGCTGCGTCGATCTCGATGCGCTCAAGGCCGTGCTTGGCCCCGACATTGCCGGCCTGATGCTGACCAACCCCAACACTGTGGGCATCTTCGATAAGAACATTCTTGAGATTACCCGTCTCGTACATGAGTGCGGCGGTCTGTGCTACTACGACGGCGCCAACCTCAACGCCGTGATGGGTCATGTCCGGCCCGGCGATATGGGCTTCGATTGCATCCACATGAACCTGCACAAGACCTTTGCCACCCCGCACGGCGGCGGCGGCCCCGGCGCAGGCGCTGTCGGCTGCAAGGAATTCCTCCGGAAGTTCCTGCCCAAGTCCGCCCTGATGGAAGGCGAGGGCAGCATTCAGGTTCGCGGCTTCGCCGGCAACTTCCTGGTTGTCGTCCGGGCTCTGGCCTACCTGATGACCCTCGGCAAGGAGGGCATTCCCGAGGCTTCCACCAACGCCGTCCTCAATGCCAACTACCTGATGGAGAAGATCAAGGGCACCTTTACCCCCGCCTTCGACCGGGTCTGTATGCATGAGTTCGTGCTGGATCTGTCCGAGTTCAAGAAGGAAACCGGCGTTTCCGCGCTGGACGTTGCCAAGACTCTCATCGACAACGGGATGCACCCGCCCACAATGTACTTCCCCCTCATCGTCCATGAGGCCCTGATGCTGGAGCCCACCGAGACCGAGAGCCGTGAAACCCTCGACGAGGCTGCGGAAATCTTCCGCAAGCTCTTCGATCTGGCTCACAAGGATCCCGAGTATATGCACAATGCTCCCCATCATGCGCAGATCGGTCGTCCCGACGAAGTCGGTGCGGCGCGGAACCCTGTCGTCCGCTGGGTGAAGGCATGATCAAACGGCTGCTGGTCTGCCGGAGCACCGGCTTCGATCCCTATGCCAACCTCGCATTGGAGGAGGCGCTTCTCGACCGTGTCGGGGAGGGGGAGCTGATCCTCTACCTCTGGCAGAATGAGCGTACCGTGGTCATTGGAAAGAATCAAAACCCATGGAAAGAATGCAGAACCGCCCTCCTCAGCGAGGAGGGCGGCCATCTGGCCCGCCGCCTTTCCGGCGGCGGCGCTGTTTTCCATGACCTCGGGAATCTGAACTTTACATTTCTCATGCCTGCCGGGGACTATGATCTGCCCCGGCAGTTGACGGTTTTGGAGCGTGCCTGCCGGAGCCTCGGGATTCCTGCCCAGCGTTCCGGCAGAAATGATCTGCTGGCCGATGGCCGGAAGTTTTCCGGCAACGCCTTCTATTCCCACGCCGGGAAGGCATATCACCACGGCACCCTGATGGTGGACGTGGATATGGAGAGAGTGCAGCGCTATCTCAGCCCCTCCAAGGCCAAGCTGGCGGCAAAGGGTGTGGACTCCGTGCGCTCCCGCGTGGTGAATCTCCGCGAGTTTGTCCCGGATTTGACCATTGAGCGCCTGTCTGACGCCCTGATCTCCGCGTTGGCGGAGGTCTACGGTTCGGAACCGAATGCAGGGACAGGCATTGCTTGTCCGCCGACGCGCGCAAACCTCCAAGTCTGTCATTCTGAGCACAGCGAAGAATCCGTCCCCCCGACCCACGTTCTTCCGCTGAACGTGGACGAGCTGGATCTCCGTGTGCTGACCGAGAAATACCGCTCCGACGAATGGCTCTACGGCCAGAAGCTCCCCTTTACCGCATCGGTAGAGGAGCGGTTCCCATGGGGCGGCGTCGAGATCCAGTTGAATGTCAGTGAGGGTGTGATTTGCGCCGCCAAGGTCTACACCGACGCGATGGAAGATGCCCTTGCCCCTCAGCTGGAGGCCGCTTTGTTGAACTGCCCCCTCCGCCGGGAGGCGCTTCGGGTTGCAATTGACGCGACGAAGCTGGACGCGGACCGAAAAGCAGATTTGCTTCCCCTCTTTGAAACAATTCTTTAAGTCTTTGCACGATAATAGAAGGAGATAATCCTATGAACAACTATGATCTGATCGTGATCGGCGCGGGTCCCGGCGGCTATGAGGCTGCCCTGCACGCCGCCAAGCTGGGCCTGAAAACCGCGCTTGTCGAGCGCCGCGACGTGGGCGGCACCTGCCTGAACCGGGGCTGCATTCCCACCAAGACCCTGCTGCACTCCGCCGAGATCTACCACGAGGCCCAAGAGGCCGAGACCTTTGGCATTCACACCGAGAACGTGGGCTTCAACCTGCCCGCCATCTTCGCCCGGAAGCAGACCGTGGTGGAGAAGCTGCGCGGCGGCGTGGAGTCCCTGCTCAAGTCCGCGAAGGTGGACGTTCTGCGCGGCACCGGCACGATTCTCGGTACCGGCAAGGTCCGCGTGACCAACGCCGAGGGCAGCGAGGAATATGCGTGCGCCAATATCCTTGCCGCCACCGGCTCTGTGCCCGCCCGTCCCCCGATTCCCGGCTTGGAGCTGGCAATGACCTCCGACGAGCTGCTCGACGGCGCGGAAACCCTCTATAAGAGCCTGATTATCATCGGCGGCGGCGTCATCGGCGTGGAGCTTGCCACCTTCTATGCCGACCTCGGCTGCCCCGTGACTATTGTCGAAGGTCTTGACCGCCTGCTGCCCAATATGGACAAGGAGCTGGGCCAGAACCTCGCCATGCTGCTGAAAAAGCGGGGCGTTTCCATCCAGACCGGCGCCATGGTGCAGGGTGTGGAGAAGAGCGAGAACGGCCTGACCGTCCGCTTCGAGCAGAAGGGCAAGCCCGGCGCGGTGGAAGCCGAGGCCGTCCTGTGTGCCATTGGCCGCTCCCCCTACAGCAAGGATCTCTTTGCCGAGGGTCTGGAGGTGGCCTATGACCGCCGCCGTCTGCATGTGGACGAGCACTTCCGCACCTCCATTCCCGGCGTCTATGCCATCGGTGACGTTTCCTCCCCCGTGCAGCTTGCCCACGTTGCCACGGCGCAGGGCCTTGCCTGCGTAGATGAGATTGCGGGTCATACCCCCGGTCAGGAGCTGAGCTTGATTCCCGGCTGCGTCTATACCCGTCCGGAAATCGCCACCGTCGGCATCACCGAGGCTGAAGCCAAGGACAAGGGCATTCCTGTCAAGACTGCCAAGGGCCTGATGTCGGCCAACGGTCGTACCATGATCCTCGAGGGCGAGCGCGGCTTTATGAAGCTCGTCGCCAATGCCGAGACCGGCAAGCTGATCGGCGCTGCCTTTATGTGCGAGCGCGCCACCGATATGATCTCCCAGCTCACCGTCGCTATGGCCAACGGTCTCACGGTCAAGGACATGCTGAAGTCCATCCGTCCCCATCCCACCTTTGAGGAAGCCCTCGGCGCTGCGCTGGAGGAGCTTGCAAAGAAGCTGGAAGCCTGATTTGATCCCGCAAGAATCATCCGCCCGGTGGAAGATCGTCGATCTTCCACCGGGCGGACGGTTTCTTTCTTATTCGTTTGCGGTCTCGGCCGCAGGCGTCTCTCGTTTGGAGAAGGCCATCGGATGGATCTGCACCTTCGGCCCGCAGTCCAGCGCGGAGAGCTGATCGCAGCCGCCGAAGGCCCACGCATGAACGCTCCGAAGTCCCGCGCCGCCGACCACCCGTTTTAAGGACTTACAATCCTTGAAGCAGTAGGGTGGAATGGAGCGCACGGCGTCGGGAAGCTGGATTTCCTCCAGTCCACAGCGGACGAAGGTGCAGCCCCAGAGCCGCTCCAGCTTGGCGGGCAGCGCCAACCGGCGCAGATTCTCGCAGCCGTCGAAAACGAATTCCCCGAGATCGGTGATCCCATCGGGCAGACGGACCTCTGTGATCTCGGCGTGCCCCTGAAAGACGCCGTCGGCTACGATCGTAACCGGCACGCCGTCCAGCGCTGCCGGAATCTCAACGACGGGTTCATCGCCCTCATAGCCCGAGACGCAAAAGGTCCCGTCGTCCACCTGCTTGTATTTCAGCTCCTGCATTGTTTGCCTCCTGTGATCGAGATTTTCCTCTATTATAAGCGATCGATAAGCCCTTGTAAAGCACAAAAAAACGGCCATGCGGAGCCAATCGGCTTTCGCGGTCGTTTCATGTGCGGGAGAGATCGGCAGAAATCTGCTCAGCGGGTCACGAACTGCTCGTTGACGTTGTAGGGAAGACGAAGCACGTCGCGCACAGAGAGAAGCGAACCGATCAGGACGACGAATTCACGCATGTCAAGACCTCCTTTCCTAATAGCCTCTCGTTTGTTTGTGATCACATCTTAACACATGCTCGTATAAAAGTCAAGTATATACCGAGTATAATTACTTATGAATTGTGAATAGTTTTTAGGCAGGAAATTAGTCAAAATCTACAAAAAGCGGGAAGCGGGTTTCTCTTGTTGCACCGCTGTCCAAAATCGTGTATACTGGAGGCGAAGGGACGACGGAGGGTCCCGAGGAAGCTCCCAAGGATTCAAAATACGGAAACAAAGGAGATCTGATGAACGTGAAACGTAAAACAGTGATTATCGGCGGCGTCGCCGGGGGCGCAAGCTGCGCGGCCCGCCTCCG
>CACXHI010000084.1 GCA_902767395.1 Oscillospiraceae bacterium | reverse complement strand
TCTGCCACGAGACAGGGGAATACCTGATCTCCTCCGCCACCTTCCCCGGCTATTTTTTGAAGTCCGAGGAAAAAATCCTCCGCACACAGGCGCAGTTAGATACGGCGCTGTTTGTGCAGATCGCAGATGCGTTGGATATCACCGTGCGCTACGTGGGCAGCGAGCCCCGCTCGGTGGTCACGGGGATCTACAACGAGGTGCTGTCGGAGACCCTGCCTGCCCACGGGATTCAGTGCCGCATTCTGCCCCGGAAGGAGCTGCCCAACGGGCAAACCATCTCCGCCTCCGCCGTCCGTCAGGCCATCCACGACGGGAATCTGGATTCCGTCGCAGAGATGCTGCCGGAGACCACGCTGAACTTCTTCCGCTCCGCGGAAGCCGCCCCCATCGTCGCCGCGATCCGCAAGGCAACCGACGTTGTACATTACTGACCCCCTGTAGCGGCGCACGTCAGGTGCGCCATCGCACCACGCACCGATCCGTTTATCCGTGGCGCACTGGATGTGCGCCGCTACAATAGGTTGAATCGAATGAATGAACGAGAAATTACACTGACTGAAATATTGACAGCACGGGAGGAACGGGTTGCAATCCAGAATCAGCTTCTGGAGGCGTTCCGGGTTCCCGTGATCTCCTTTACGATGAACATCGCCGGGCCGGTCAAGGTCACGGCCTGCTCGCACCGTGCCTTTCTCTGG
Organism: Oscillospiraceae bacterium; assembly: GCA_902767395.1. Lineage (GTDB taxonomy): Bacteria > Bacillota > Clostridia > Oscillospirales > Oscillospiraceae > JAFRPC01. The sequence continues at coordinate 2,024 of CACXHI010000084.1, read as the reverse complement.
GGGATGGAGCAGCTTCGTCTGGGCTTTGTCCAGAACCGGATGCCGGTGCAAAAAGAGCATTCCCGCTCCCTCCCCACCGGGGACGAGGGGTATTTTGCGATAGATGCCCCGGCCGAGGCGGTGAAGGCCCTCTGCGTGGAAATCGAGGAATGCAATCCCATGGGCCGTCTGTTCGATATCGACGTGATCGGCACGGATGGGCGCAAGCTCGAACGCGGAGCGGAGCGTTCCTGCATCGTCTGCGGCAAGCCTGGGCGGGACTGCGCCTCCCGGCGGCTGCATTCCGTCAAGGAGCTGCAAGCCCGCACGGCCGCGCTGCTGCGCGCCGGACTTTGGGCCGCCGATCAGAGCAAGCTTGGCACGCTGGCAACAAAGGCATTGTTGGAGGAGGTGGCCGTGACGCCCAAGCCCGGCTTGGTGGACCGAAGGAACAGCGGGGCGCACCGGGACATGGACTTCTTTACCTTCCAAGCCTCCGCCGCCGCCCTGTCGTCCTATTGGCGCGACTGCGCCGGGATGGGACGTTCTGACCCAGACAGGATTGTGGACTCGCAGAATCCGCCTGTGCCACCGGCAGAGACCTTTTCCAAGCTCCGTCCCTTCGGCAAGCGGGCGGAACGCGAGATGCTTGCCGCCACGGGGGGCGTCAACACGCACAAGGGCGCGATTTTTACCCTCGGCGTGCTCTGCGGGGCGGCGGGGCGGCTCTGGACGGACGAGAACGGTTTTCCAACCGCTGAGGGGATTCTGGACGAGGCCGCCGCCATGACCCGGCAGACGCTGGAGCGGGAGCTGCCCGCCGCCCATTGGAACACGGCGGGCGAGCAGCTCTACCGGCAGTACGGGACGCGGGGCATTCGGGGCGAGGTAGCGGACGGTTTGCCCGCCGTGCGGGAGATTGCCCTGCCTGTGTTCCGGGATCTGCTGGGCCGGGGGCTGGACCGAAATCACGCCGCCGCCGTGACCCTGCTCCACCTGATCGCCAACGTAGAGGACACCAACCTGCTGCACCGGGGCGGCCCCGAAGGGGCGGCTTGGGCAAGGCAGGCGGCAGCGGCGCTGCTTGCCGATTCCGGCGAGCAGACCGACGGAACGGCGGACAAGCACCGCTTGTCCCTGCATCCTGAGATTCCGGCACTGGAGCAGATTGCAGCGCTGGACCGGCAGTTCATTGAACGCAATCTCTCTCCCGGCGGCTGCGCGGATCTGCTGGCGGTCACGCTGTTTCTCGATTCCCTCGGCGGAAAAAACGCGCTGCAAGGAGGCGCTTGAAAAAAAGGGGGTACCAATATGGCAAGAAAATTTGACACCAAGGTACAGCTTCTGAAATACAACGTCCTGCGGGAGGTGGCCGCCTCCGCATGGCGGGACAGCATCCGGGAGGATCTTCTGGATCTGCCCAAGAAAATCGTCCCCGGCCCGAAGCCCACCATGCGCTGCTGTATCTATAAGGAACGCGCCATTCTGGTCGAGCGCATCAAGATGGCGATGGGGACGGCAGGAGAGAACGTGATCCGCGTGCTGGACATTGCCTGCGACGAATGCCCCGTCTCCGGCTATGAGGTGACCAACGCCTGCCGGGGCTGCCTGATGAATCGCTGCGAGGACGTCTGCCGCAGGGGAGCCATTTCCTTTGACAGCCTGCACGTGGCACAGATCGACAAGGACAAGTGCGTGGAGTGCGGCCTGTGTGCCAAGGCCTGTCCCTACACCGCCATTGTCCACCGCACGCGGCCCTGCGAAAGCGCCTGCAAGGTCAAGGCGATTTCCGTTTCCGCCGCCGAGGACAAGTCCGCCCACATCGACGACGCCAAGTGTACCGCCTGCGGCGCCTGCGTCTACGCCTGCCCCTTCGGGGCTATCACCGACGTCAGCCAGATCGTAAAGGTCGTGCGGATGCTGCGCCACGGCTGGGACGTGGGCCGGAAGGTCTATGCCGTCGTCGCCCCGGCGATTTCCTCGCAGTTCACCTACGCCAAGCTGGGACAGGTCGTCACCGGCCTCAAGGAGCTGGGCTTCACGGA
>CACXHI010000083.1 GCA_902767395.1 Oscillospiraceae bacterium | reverse complement strand
TCATCACGGGCGCCTGTATCGGGTGCCAGTCATGCGTGGCAGTATGTCCGCAGCAGTGCATTCACATGGACAGTGTACCGCTGGTGATAGATCAGACCCACTGTCTGCACTGCGGAAACTGCATGGAGGCTTGTCCCGTCGGCGCAGTCGGAAAGAGGTAATAATCCACATGAACGAGAAAATGACACAGGATCAGCGCCTTGCATATCTCGTGGAGAAATTCAAGGCCGATTCCGGACAGTATAGAGATTTGCAAACGCCGAGAGATGTTGAGGGAAAGAAGCGGATTCTCCGCTCCCTTATGAATATCCGCATGCCGAGGAAGTTGCCAGATGAAGTGCTTGCCGTTCAGGATGAATACTTGTCTGAACGAAACGCTGAGAAAGGGATCGTGCAGCTTGCAGATGTTCCCCTGACCCGGAACGGACTATCTCTCTGGCAGGGCGATATCACGCGCCTTGCTGTAGACGCAATCGTCAACGCAGCAAACTCGCAAATGCTGGGCTGCTTCGTCCCGATGCACACCTGTATTGATAATTGTATTCATACTTTCGCAGGCATTCAGCTCCGAGCGGAGTGCAACCGGCAGATGAATCAACTGCGAGCCAGATATGGCAAAGATTACGAGCAGCCGACAGCCGTCCCCATGCTCACGGACGCATACAACCTTCCTGCGAAGAAGGTCGTGCATATCGTCGGTCCCATCGTTTCGGGCAGACTGACGCCTGCTTTGGAACGGGATTTGGCGAACTGTTATATCAATACACTGGATATCTGCGCGGAAAACGGTCTACGCACAGTGGCCTTTTGCTGTATTTCCACCGGTGTTTTCCACTTCCCGGCTGATAGAGCCGCAGAAATAGCCGTAGAGACAGTAACGAATTGGCTAAACAAACATTGTGCGAGCATGGATCGCGTGATCTTCAACGTATTCACGGATAAGGACAGGGAGATTTATGAAAGACTTCTTCGTTAAAAAGGAAAATGGTTATATAGATTGACACAAAGGCAAAACTTATTGTGACTCTTTTGGGAGGCCCTGCCGCTTCACTTCTTCTGGTCGCGGGACTATTGTTCCTATGGTTTGGAGGACTACACTTTCAATCAGAGTTTAGCGCTGACAGCGTAATTGAGTTCTTTTTGAGCAGCGAGCTCTCCATCAATCTGTTTAAGATGACGCCCATGATTACTAACAATGTTGAACCGCCCGTGACTGAAATCCTTCTTCTCATGAATACTACACGCGTCAAACCAGACTCGATAAACTTTGACTCCAAATCAATTGCCGTACAAACTGTATCAAACTTTTGATTCCCCGTTTTTATCAATCGAGCTTTCTGAAGCTTCCCCCTAGCATCTACATATACTAACATGATAATATGTTTTTACGAAAAAAGCAAGATTTATTCTCCTTGAGTTGCCGCAGATGAACAGAGGAACGTCAAAGGTTTCAAACCGCAGAGAGGCATACTTGGAATGCAAACAGACTAACGGGAGCGAAGAAACCGCCACAGGCAAAAAAGCGTACAAAATACCGGACCTGCTCAAAGCAAGGGCAGGCCACAAGCCAATATGAGAGCACAGAATCAGGAGATGAGTCTGAGTCGAAGCTGTTTTCGGTCGGGGCGAATCGCCTTAAACCAGTCCTTGACACCGCATTTTGCGTGAGACAGGATCGAGCGAACCCCGAGTTCTATTCTGTAATGGAAGAAATGAACCTTTTGTTTAGGGGGTCGGCAGCCTCCAAAATCACTGCCAGGAGGCCGTGCTTCCGTTGGCGCTGCATTTCTGTTTTTTGCACTTTTTCGCCCCTTTCTCGCTCTTTTTCCCACGGTGGATAACTTCTCGCTTTCCACCCATTCCAAATTGCGGAAACTCAAGATCAAATTGTGTTGTCAAGTTTTTTGTTATGTGGTATTTCGATTCTGCAGATAACGAGGACGCCCGCTATCAGACGCGGCTTGCCATCAACGCCCAGCGCACGAAGGACTATGAAACCGGTGAATATGCAAGACAGGGCGGCGTTATCGATCCACTGCCAGAGAATGCCCCTTACTTCGTGAAGGACTACCATGACAATTACAAGACCCCGCGGGGCTATCATCCACGCTCCCTGAACTCCAACGACGGCTGGACGGTGAATACCCAGACCTCCCTGATGAATATGCGGCTGTTTCCCTACGTCAAGGAGATCCGCAGCGCCGTCTTGATGGTTCATGGCGACAAGGCCCATTCCTGCTATATGAGCCGGGACGCCTATGCCAACATGGTGGAGGGCAGCAAGTACGCCGACAACAAGGAGCTTCTGATCATCCCCGGCGCTTCCCATACCGACCTCTATGACGGCGGCGGCAAGGATGCGATCCCGTTTGACAAGATCGAGGCGTTCTTTTGGGACGCGCTGAAATAAGCCTATGAGAAAGCTGATTCCTTTTCTGCTGATGATGCTGCTTCTTTATGGGTGCAGCTACAGCGCCATGCGCAATCCAACGGCTGCCAATTCAACATTCCGGCAACCAGCTCGTTGTGTTCTACGGATCGAATTCGTGGGCATATACCCGGCTCGGGAAGATCAACGGCCTGAGCGACTATGATCTGCCTGCTTGTTCTATAATAAACATCGAACAGGCAGTACAGGAAAGGGTTATCGATATCGATAGCCAGACAATTCGAGTCAGGAGGTTTTTCATGTCGATTACAGAGCTTGCAGCAGCGTATCACAAAAAGATGTTCCCCACCGATCAGTCGGCCTTTCTCCGCACTGATCCAGAGTTTATCGAGCGCTTTGACAATTTCGCCTTCGACGAGGTGATCAATCAAGAAAGGCAGCAGCTGGACGACAAGACCAGATGGATGGCAATCCTCGCCACGCTGATCGGCTGTCAGGGGATTGATGAATATGTAAAGATGGTTCCCGCAGCGCTGAACTTCGGCGTAACGCCTGTGGAGCTCAAGGAGATCGTCTGGCAGTAGCCTATCTCGGGATCGGTCGTGCGTTTCCTTTTCTGAAGACGACAAATGCCGTGCTGGAGGCGCAGGGCATCCAGCTCCCGCTGGAAGGCCGGGCCACCAGTACAACGGAAAACCGCAGGGAGCTGGGCACGCAGGCCCAGGTGGATGTTTTTGGCGAAGGGATGCGGGACTTCTGGAAGTCCGGCCCGGAGGAATCGAAGCATATCAACTACTGGCTGGCGGACAACTGCTTCGGTGACTATTACACCAGAACCGGCCTTTCCTACGCCCAGCGGGAGATGATCACCTTCTGCTTTCTGGCGGCTCAGGGCGGCTGCAAGCCGCAGCTAACCAGCCATGCGGCGGGCAACATGAAGGTCGGCAACGACAAGGCGTTTTTGATTCGGGTGATCTCCCAATGCCTGCCCTATATCGGTTATCCGAGAAGCTTGAACGCGCTGGCCTGTGTCAACCGGGCGGCAGACACACAAAAACAATCAACTGACAAGGAGGAAATAAAAATGGAAAAAAATCTGATTATCTACTATTCCCGCAAGGGACAGAACTACGTCAACGGCAGCATCCGCGATCTCAGCAAGGGCAACACGGAGATCTGTGCCGAGTTCATTCAGAAGGCCGTCGGCGGAGATCTGTTTGAGATCAAGACGGTCAAAGCGTATTCCACGGATTACATGACCTGTACCGAGGAGGCCAAGGTTGAGCTTCGCGCCAGGGAGCGCCCGGAGTTGAAGCGTTATCTGGACAGCATTGCGGACTACGACAATGTGTTCGTCTGCGGCCCCTGCTGGTGGGGCACCTACCCCTGCGCGGTGTTCACGCAGCTTGAAAAGCTGGACTGGACCGGTAAGAAGGTCATGGCGCTGATGACCCATGAGGGCAGCGGCCTGGGCTCCTGCGAGCGGGATCTCAAGCGCATCTGCGTTGGCGCGGTATTCGGCAAGGGCCTTGCCATCCACGGAGCCGACGCCGCGCACTCTGAACGCGAGGTTGCTTCCTGGGCAAAAGCACAGATTTGAGAATGGAACTGAGAATCAAGCAAAACGGCCATGCTCGGCCTTTGTGCAGCGGGGTTTCCCGGGCTACATGTCAGGGAGGACGGCCTTTGCCTTCTTTGATTACGGAGAGCCAATCGTGCTGTTCCTTTTGGACTATCTTGCAATCATGGTTTTGTTTATGAAGACAGGACTTCTGATCGTATTCGCTCTAAGCGAAGTGCGCACAAAGAGAAAGGCAGGAAAGGAATGAAGGTGTTGTTGGTCACCGGCAGCCTCATGAGCTTTATGGACCGTGTTTTCTATTCCGCCTCCGCGCAGCAGCCCCATCCCTTCCGCTTCAAGCCTGCGGCGGCTGTCGTCTCCGCAAGGCGGGCAGGAACGACCTCCGCGCTGGACCAGATGTATAAATACTTCTTCCACCAGCAGATGCCAATTGTCACCTCATGATGAACTACGTTTTTCGGAATTCAATTCTTTGTATGTTTTCCCAATCAAGACCAGTGAAATGACAAAGGTCAGAATATCGGACAGCGGCATGGAATACAGTACGCCGTCCAACCGGAAAAACAGCGGCAGCAGCAACGCCAAGCCTACCCCAAACACGATTTCCCGGATCATCGAAAGGATCGTCGCCGCCGCCTTTCCCATGGCTTGCAGGAAGATGAAGCAGGCCTTGTTCACACTGGCAAAGATCATCATACAGAGATAAATGCGAAACGCCCGAAGCGCAAATTGGGTATAATACACGCTCTCATTTTGTGCGCCGAAAATGCGGATCAGTTGCTGCGGGAAGAACTCGACGATCACAAGGGCAACTGTGCCGACGCTCGCTTCGGTAATCAAGAGCCTCGTAAAAAGGTCGCGGACGCGGGCTTTCTTTTCAGCTCCCATATTGAAGCCAACGATAGGAATGCAGCCTGCCGCCATGCCAACGACAATGGAAATCACAATCTGGAATACCTTCATGACAATGCCCACCACTGCCATAGGAATCTGTGCGTACTGTTCCTGGCCAAAGATGGGATCAAGCGCTCCGTATTTCCGGATCATGTTGTTGATTGCAGCCATTGCAGCCACCAGCGAGAGCTGAGACAGGAAGCTGGTCATACCCAGTACGAGCGTCTTCTCACAGATCCGCCTGTCAAGCCTGAAGTCCTGCTTCGCGGGCTTTACCAACTTCATATGGACGAGATACCATACCGCCAGCGCAGCCGTCACCACCTGCCCGAGCACGGTTGCCACAGCGGCACCCATCATGCCCCATTTGAAAACGAAGATCAACACCGGGTCCAGAATGATATTGAGGATTGCGCCGGCCAGCGTGGACGACATTGCAAATTTCGGACTGCCGTCAGCGCGGATGATGGGATTCATCGCCTGACCAAACATATAGAAGGGAATGCCGAGGGTGACGTAGAATAAATACTCCTTTTGATTTGCAGGAGTATCTCTCCAACGGCATTGAGCGCTTCATGAAGGATGTGCTCAAGGCAACGCTGAAGGACCTCAGAGAAAGCGCCTTTATGGCGAGATTTGCCGCCGCAACGGTGGCTGCCTCCAAAAAACGAAAGCAGGCGGAGGAAAACGGCGAGCACATTCCCTCCTTCCTGATTGCCAGCATCACCAGCCGGTGCAATCTCCACTGTGCCGGCTGCTATTCCCGTTGCAACCACGCTACGTTGGATGCCGCGCCGGTGGCCCAGCTCACAGGGACGGAGTGGCTTCGGATCTTCGACGAGGCAGACGAGCTTGGCATCAGCTTTATCCTGCTTGCCGGTGGCGAGCCGATGCTGCGCAGAGATATTCTGGAGGCGGCGGGAAAAAAGAAAAATATTCTCTTTCCAATCTTTACCAACGGCACCTACATGGACGAAGCCTATTTCCAGCTCTTTGACAAGAGCCGGAATCTGGTCCCCATCATGAGCATCGAGGGGGAACGCGAAATGACCGACGCCCGCCGGGGCGCGGGCATTTATGACAGACTGATCCGCAACATGGACGAGCTCCGTCGCCGTGGTTTAATTTTCGGCGCATCGGTGACAGTGACCACCCAGAATCTCCGTGAGGTAACCTCTGAAGCCTTCCTGCAAAAGCTCTCGGATCGGGGCTGCAAGGCCGTGATCTTTGTGGAGTTCGTTCCCGTCACCGATGACAGCAGGGAACTGGCCCCCTCCGACGCAGAGCGGGAATATCTGGCTGCGGAGCTACAACGGCTGCGTGAGGAGCACCCGGAGATGGTCTACGTCTCTTTTCCGGGAGACGAGAAGAGCTCCGGCGGCTGTGTGGCTGCGGGCCGCGGCTTTTTCCACATCAATTCCCACGGCGGGGCGGAGCCCTGCCCGTTCTCTCCCTATTCCGACGTCAACGTGCGGGACGGCTCTCTGCGCAAGGCCCTGAATTCCAAACTCTTCCGGGCCTTGCGGGACAATGGCCATCTGCTGGAGGATCACGCCGGCGGCTGCGTCCTGTATGAAAAGCGAGAGCTGGTGGAGCAGCTCTTGGCAGATGCGTGCGTCTGAGCACTGCGCCGGAAGCAGTCCCGAACCGTCCGATCTGTAACAAGCTTGAAACTGTGCCCATCGTCGGAATCCACTGCAAAACAAGGGGCGTGCTGCAAAAGGAAAGCGTTGCAGCACGCCCCTTTCCGTGGGCCTTGCGTGGAATCTGGAGAAAAAGCACTGCGCTTTGGAAAACCTCGCTCATCGCCGTGGAAAGACGACATCAAGCTTCTTCGGCGCGTAAAACGACAAAGTGATTCTTCCGGACGGTGAATAGACCGTCTTTTTGCATTTTACCGAGTTCCTTTGAAAGCGCAGTTCGTTCGACGTTTAGGTAATCGGCAAGCTGTTGGCGGTCAAAAGGGAGATCAAACTCCTGTTTCCCCGTCTGGATCAGAACGGAATTGAGATAGGACATCACTCTGCCGCGTATCGTTTTTGGTGACGTATGGAAGCTGCGGCCGGAAAGATGAAGATTCTTGTGTGCGGAAATCATTAAAAGGTTGGCAAGGAGCTTGTTCGACAGTTCACGTTCGACAGCGGACAGCATATCGATCCGCAAGAACAGAATGTGGCACGCTTCGTTTGCTGCTACGTCTACCAGCAACGGTTCTTCCCGTAAAAAAGCGTACGTCTCTGCGAAAACCTGATTTCGTCCCACATGGCTCAAAATCGTGCAGTTGCCCCATACGTCGTTGCTCTCGACAGTCACACTGCCCGCAAGAACGATCCCCATCAACGAAGTCAGCGAACCGGCGTGAAAAATCAGTTCCCCCCTTTCATAGCGTTTCTCTCTGGCCTCAAGCAGGCGCAGCGCCTCCTTGATTTCAGCTTCGTTCATCCCGAGAAAGAGCATATTGTTTGACAGAGCCGACTGTTCCATAAATATCCCCAATCTTTTGCTAAAATGTGGTTAGAACCACATGTTTTTGCTTTAAATTATAGTAGAATGTGACCAGAAAGTCAAGGGAGGTTCTGAAAAATGATTCGCAAAATCATTCGCATAGACGAGGAAAAATGCAACGGCTGCGGCCTTTGCGCCGAAGCTTGCCATGAAGGCGCCATTGAGATCATCGACGGGAAGGCAAAGCTGACGCGGGAAAGCTTCTGTGACGGATTCGGCGACTGCCTGCCAAACTGCCCGACGGGCGCAATCACATTTGAAGAACGGGAAGCGCCGGAGTACGACGAAGCTGCGGTAAAAAAAGCGAAGGAGGAAAAGAAAATGAGCGCAATGAAGTCCGAGCATCATGAAGGCGGGTGCCCGGGATCGAAAATGATGAGTTTTGACAAGAAAGAAACAGAAAACGCACCGGTGTATACCGGTAAGCCAGTTTCTCGCCTCGGGCAGTGGCCTTGCCAGATCAAGCTCGTACCCACACAGGCGCCCTTCTTTGACAGAGCGAAGCTGTTGATCGCTGCCGACTGCACAGCGTACGCTTATGCAAATCTCCACGAAGAATTCATGCGCGGCAAAAACACGATCATAGGCTGTCCGAAGCTTGATGCGGTGGACTACAGCGAGAAGCTGACCGAGATCATCAAGAACAACGAAATCAAGAGCGTCACCATTGTCCGTATGGAGGTTCCCTGTTGTGGCGGGCTGCAGAGAGCGGCGGAGCTTGCTTTGAAAAACAGTGGAAAATTCATCCCCTGGCAGGTTGTGACAATCTCCCGTGACGGAAGAATTCTGGACGATTAAAGGAGGAATGAAAATGGATTCTCAAATGTTTTGCTTTCAGTGCGAGCAGACCGCAGGCGGCAAAGGCTGTATGGGGAAAGCGGGCGTGTGCGGCAAGAAATCCGACGTTGCCGGGCTTCAGGATCAGCTGACCGGCGCGTTGATCGGCCTTGCCCGCGCCACTGCTGGGAATACGCAGCCTACGGAGAACACCTATCAGCTGCTGATCGAGGGACTGTTCTCCACCGTTACCAACGTGAGCTTTCACGAGCAGACGTTGAATGCGCTCATGAACGAGGTTCATGCAGAACGGGAAAAGCTTGTACCCCGCTGTTCTGAGTGCGGCGCGCCCTGCGGCAGAAACGACGATTACGACATGGCGAAGGTTTGGAATGCGGATGAGGACGTTCGTTCGCTCAAATCTCTGATTCTGTTCGGGATTCGCGGCATGGCGGCGTATGCCTATCATGCCGGCGTTCTGGGCTACACAAATGCTGAGGTGAACAGATTCTTCGCCAAGGCGCTTTTTGCCATCGGAGAGGATTGGGGGATGGATTTGCTGCTGCCTATCGTGCTGGAGGTTGGTCAGGTCAACCATACCTGCATGGAAATGCTGGATCAGGCGAATACCAAGACCTACGGCACGCCCGTTCCTGTTACCGTGCCAATGAAGGTGGAAAAAGGCCCATTCATCGTGATTTCCGGCCACGATCTCTACGATCTGAAGCAGCTTCTGGAGCAGACGAAGGACAGAGGCATCAACATCTACACTCATGGCGAGATGCTGCCCGCCCACGGCTACCCCGAGCTGAAGAAATATCCTCACCTCAAGGGGAACTTTGGCACAGCGTGGCAGAACCAGCAGAAGGAGTTTGCGAACATACCGGCTCCCATTCTGTTCACTACCAACTGCCTGATGCCGCCGCACGATAGCTACAAAGACAGAGTATTCACGACTGAGGTTGTGTCCTATCCGGAAATCGTCCACATCGGTGAGGACAAGGATTTCACGCCTGTGATCGAGAAGGCGCTGGAGCTTGGCGGCTATTCCGAAGAAACGCGGTTTACCGGCATCAACGGCGGTGAGACGGTGATGACCGGATTCAGCCGCGGCACGGTGCTGGGGGTTGCGGATCAGGTGATCGAGGCGGTTAAGCGCGGAGACATTAAGCGGTTTATTCTTGTCGGCGGATGTGATGGCGCAAGACCCGGCAGAAACTACTACACCGAGCTGGTAAAGAACAGCCCCTCCGACACCGTGATCCTCACGCTCGCCTGCGGCAAATATCGCTTCAACGATCTCAATCTCGGCACGGTTGCGGGACTGCCCCGCATTCTCGATATGGGCCAGTGCAACGACGCCTTCGGTGCGGTGCAGGTTGCCGTTGCCCTCGCCAATGCGTTTGGTTGCGGGGTGAACGAGCTGCCGCTGTCCATTGTGCTGTCGTGGTACGAACAGAAAGCGGTGGCTGTGCTTCTGACACTTCTGCATCTCGGAATCAAAAATATCCGTCTCGGCCCGACGCTGCCTGCTTTCATTTCTCCCAACGTGCTGAACTACCTCGTGGAGCATTACAACATTGTACCTATCGGCACGGCGGAGGACGACCTGAAAGCAATTGTTGGTTGCGTGAAATCTGAATGAGAATCGCCCGCAAGGCGGAAACAAGAGACTCGTACCGGCCTGTTCCTTTCACGGAGCAGGCCGATACGAGTCTTAGCGAAAAACGGGTTAGAAGTGCTTACAGCTCCCGTTCCACACGGGTGTATACGGAGTTCGACAGGGCCAGCGTATCGGCCAGCAGCTTTTCGCCCTTGGCGCGGTAGGCGGCGGAGGCCGCTTCGTTCTTCAGACTTCCGAGGTTGATGAGCACGTTCAGCCACGCACCCTGCACGGCGGCGCCGAGCATCAGCGCGGAGACGCCGAGATCGCTCAGAGCGTTGGCGTTCGTCTTGCCCATCAGTTTGTCGGTCAGTGCAATTGCCTCATAGGACAGCTCCATCATATGCAGGGGGGACTCAATGCAAAGAACCAGCGCGGCTTGCATGGCGGCGGAGCGGGAAGCCTTCTCTTCGGGCGTTTCCTTGGGCATTCCCATCGCGGCGGAGAAGGTGTTGAACACTTCGGTGTCCTTCTCCATCGCCAGCAGGAAGGCTTCCTTCAGCGCGGAGGCACGGTCATAGCCTTCCTGCGCAAGCTCCTGCACGTCGGCGTATTTTTTGCGCCCGAGGGTCAGTGCGCTGACCATGGCGGACAGGGCGGCGCCGAGCGAACCGGCAAGGGCGGCAGCCGAGCCGCCGCCGGGGGCGGGGGCGTCAGAGCCAAGCAGATTGGCAAAGGAACGAACGGTCAGTTCAGAAAGCTCCATAGTGTCCTCCTTATTCCATGTCGAGCAGGCTGTATTCCATAACCTGCTCACGGCAGTTGAAGTTCTCCAGCTTGAGATAGAATTCCGCGCAGTCGATCAGCGCCTTGGCGGGCGTAATGCCGACCAGCTCGGAGCCGATGATGCGAACGCCGTAGCGGTCTGCCAGCGTGCGGATCATCTCATAGGCGTAGAACAGCGGGGTTCCCTCGTAGTTGACCATATTCATGGAGACCTGCGCGATGTTCCGATCCTCCAGCATAATGCCGAGAGCCTTGCAGTACTGGAAGCCGCCGGAGCTGCCGCGAATGGCCTTGGCAATGGCCTTGGCAATCTCCAGATTGTCGGTGTCCAGATTGACGTTGAAGGCAATCAGCGGCATTCTCGCGCCGATGGCGGTGATGCCTGCGGTGGGGTGAATCTTCCGCTCGCCGTAGTCCGGCGCCCAGTCCGGCTCCAGCAGCTTCTCGGGCATTCCCTCAAACTGCCCCTTGCGGCACTTGGCAAGATTCCGGCGCTCGGGCCGGGAGGCGGAGTCCTCATAAAGGAAGGAAGGAACCTTCAGCTCGTCCCAGATGCGCTGCGCGACCCGTTTGGAGAGGGCAACGCACTCGTCCAGCGTCACGTCCATCGTGGGAACAAAGGGGATGACGTCCGTAGCGCCCATACGGGGGTGCTGGCCGACGTGCTTGGTCATGTCGATAGTTTCCGTGGCCTTCTTGGTGAGCTGGAACGCCACTTCCTCGATGCCGGCAGGGGAGCCGACCAGCGTGAACACGCAGCGGTTATGGCTGCCGTCGGTCTGGGTGTTCAGCAGGGTGCAGCCGGGGACGGAATTCGCAACGTCCACCAAGCCCTGATAGACGACGGGGTCGACCTCGTTGCTGACGCTGAAATTGGGGATACATTCGATCAGTTTTGCCATAATTCATTCTCCTTGTTTCTTTTTTACAAAGACGATTTTTCAATTGCTCCATTGCGGCTCGGGAGGGCAAAGAGCGCAATGATAAAGCCGAGACATGCGGGCACAAGATACAAAATGGAGCACAGGATGGAGATCTCATACTCGGCCTGATATTGACTCATAATCTCCAAGAAGACTTTCAGAGAGAAGTCACGATAGACGAACATATACTCTATGAAAGGGTAAAGCGTGCAATAGACGAATAGGACGATGAAAGCCAGAGAGCAAAGCGTATACAGAAGACCAACGACAATGCTTCGACGCCCGATGCCTGCTCCGATCAGGTAGAGAACGATCATCAGAAACGCAGCAACTGGACAGAGATAGAAGGGCCAGTAGGCCTCCCAACTTGACAGCGCCTCGTTCTCCAGCAGAGTAATCACAAAGAGCCCTATCGGAATCAGAAACAGCAGCGTGTGGAAAACGGCGGAAATGAGAGGAACCTTCTTTGTTTTTGTGAAGAAGACGATCATACAGATCAGAAGCAGGAGCAGTGCGCCGAAACACTGCGCGATACCGGACCATTGATGAATGATCGCGTCAAACTCAAGGATGACAATCACCGTGGTCAGAATTGCGCTGAGAAGCATCAGGATCGGAATGATGACCGGCCACCGCTTGCGCCCTGCGCTGTCAAACGTGTTTGTTCCATATTCCGTCTGCACACCGGCGTAGCCATAGGACGGATTCACCGGGCTTTCGGCCTGTGTTGGCTGTTGGAATTGGTTTGCGTTGTTGTGAACGGACTGTGTGGGAACATAGCCGTAGTTCGGCTGGGGTGTGGGCTGGGGAGGGGACGTTGGCTGCGTGCTTGCGGAGGATGCCGGCGCGGTGGGCGCGCCGCAGTAGGGGCAGAACTTGCTTCTGTCTTCAATGGACTGCCCGCATTTTCTGCAAAACATGCGAAGGACTCCTTTCTGTTTTTTCGGAACCGAACAGGCCCATTATGCCTGCTTGACGCCCTTTTTGATTACGGAATCCACCAGATTGCTGCCCAGACGGTAGCAAAGGTAATTCAGGTCGGGCGCGTCCCAGATTACAAGATCGGCCTGCTTTGCCCGATCAATGGAGCCAACTCTGTCTGCCATGCCGATTGCGGCGGCGGCATTCAGCGTTACGGCGGTCAGAACCTCCTCGGGCGTCATGCGGTACTTGAGGCAGCCGAGGTTCATCACAAGCTGCAAATTCAGGCAGGGGCAGGAGCCGGGGTTGAAGTCCGAGGCCATTGCAACGGGAACGCCCGCTTCGATCATCTTCCGCGCCGGGGCATAGGTGGAATTGAGATAGAAGCTGGTCGCCGGAAGCAGACAGGCGATGGTTCCGCCCTGCGCCATGCTCTGGATGCCCTCGTCGGGACAGACGATCAAATGCTCGGCGGAAATTGCTCCAAGCTCCCCGGCGAGCACGGAGCCTCCGATCGGGTC
>CACXHI010000082.1 GCA_902767395.1 Oscillospiraceae bacterium | reverse complement strand
TACCGAAATCTGCGGTTGCCACAGCGCCGCAGCGCTGTGAACTTTTCGTTAATTATTTCACTGTCCTCTTGACGGGGAGCGGTTCAGTCGGTGTGGGGCGCATTTCTACGCTTTGGCTCGGGAGCCGTCCGTCCTTTGATTCTGTGCGGGAGCGTCCCGCCGGCGGGCAAGCCGCATCCCTGTGAGCAGGAGGACAATGCCGAAGCCGGTGATTCCCGCCAGCGTCAGCCAGTCGCCGCCGGAGAAGGCGTGTGTGTGGAGGAAAAAGACGTCGTGGAAGCAGATGACCGCAGCGACGTAGGCAGCGCCCATGACGGAGCAGACCGCAATGCGAAGCCGCGTAAAGGGACGGCAGGTGAGGAACAGATTCACAAGGCCGATGATCCCTGCGGACAGTGCCGCCATCGTCGAGGAGAGCTCGTGTGGCGTTCCGCCGCGATGTGTGAGCATGGAAGCAATTGCGCAGCAGGTGACGGCCACAGCGCCGGGAGCGGCGCGGAGCATGACACGGCGAAGAAAGTGCTTGGCTGCCCGCTCATGCGAAGGCTCAAACGCAAGGAAGAAAGAGGGGCAGCCCACGGAAAGAGCGCTGATCAGGGTGAGCTGAATTGGCTGGAACGGATACCGCAGGGGCAGGAACAGCAGCAGCACGGTCAGCGCGGCGGAATAAAGCGTTTTCACGAGGAACAGCGCGGCGGTTCGTGTGACGTTGCCGATCACGCGGCGGCCCTCCGCGACAACGGCGGGCAGCGCGGTGAAGTCTCCGTCCAGCAGAACGAGCTGCGCGGCGTGCTCCGTCGCCTCCGCACCGCCGGCAATGGCGATGGAGCAGTCGGCGGTTTTGAGGGCCGGAATGTCGTTGACGCCGTCGCCGGTCATGGCAACGCTGTGTCCGTCGGCTTTCAGCGCCCGTACCAGCAGACGCTTCCGGTCCGGCGTCAGCCGTCCGAAAATGACCTGATCTCGCGCCTCCACCAGTTCTTCATCCGTCAGGGCGGCGCAGTCCACCGCCTTGTCCGCGTCCGGCAAGCCCAGACGGCGGGCAACGGCGGCAACCGTCCGGGGATCGTCGCCGGACATGATTCGGACACTGACCCCTTCCGCGCGGAACCATGCCAGCGTGTCTGCGGCGGCAGGCCGCAGCGTATCGCGCAGCAGGAAAAAGCCCAGCAGTCTGCGCACGGGGGGCAGGGCTTGAGCGTCGATTCCGCCCGCACCCTCCGCCAGCGCCAGAACGCGGAAGCCCTGTTCTGCCGCCTCGCCCACCAGCGCGGGAACCTGCTCCACCACGAAGGAGGGAGCACCGAGGATGAGAACCGTTCCGTCTGCAAAGGCGGCGGCGGATTTTTTGCGCGACGAGGAGAAGGGGAGCGTCGCCACGGGCGGCTCCGTTCCCGCCGGAATCGCGGCGGCCAGCGCTTTGAGCGTGCCGGAGGCCGCCTCAAACGCCCCTAGGAAGCGGGCGGCGGCCGCGCGCAGCTCGTCCTCCGTCGCCTCGGCGGGAACCGCACGCTCCAGCGTCATCTCGCCGGTGGTGAGCGTGCCGGTTTTGTCCAGACACAGCACGTCGGCCCGCGCCAGCGTCTCAATGCCGAAGAGCTCCTGAACGAGCGTTCGGCGGCGGCCAAGCTTCACCACGCCGGCCATCAGCGCTACGGAGGTCAGAAGAATCAGTCCCTCGGGAATCATGCCGATCATTGCCGCCACGGTTTCCGGCACCGCAAGGTCGATGGGGCTGTGTAGGAGGAAGAAGGATTTGCAGAAGAGCAGCAGGCCGAGCGGAACCAGCAAACGGCTGATCCATGCGACAAGACGGTTCAATTCGGTCATCAGCTCAGAGCGGGGAGAACGGATTTGGCGGGCTTCTCCCATGAGCCGTGCGGCGTAGCAGTCGTCGCCCACGGCGGCAAGCTGGGCGACGACGCGCCCCTCCGTCAAAAAGGAGCCGGACATCAGCCAGTCGCCTTCATGCCGTGCGATCGGATCGCTCTCGCCGGTGAGTAGAGATTCGTCGGCAGCGCAGGCACCGCTGCGCACAATGGCGTCAGCCGGGATTTGATCCCCCGCCCGGAAAACCACCAGATCCCCCAGCACCAGCTCCGAGGGCGGGCAATCCGTCTCCACCCCGTTGCGAATGGGGTGACAGGGCTTTTCCTGAAGCAGACGGAGCTTGTTCAGCATCGCCCTCGCGCGGAGCGACTGCACTGTGCCGATCAGGGTGTTGGAAAAGACCACACCCAAAAAGAGCATGTTTTTCCAAGAGCCGACCAGCGCCAGACAAAAGGCCAGCGCGAAGTTCAGCAAATTGAACAGAGTAAACAGGTTTTCTCCCACGATCTGCGGCACGGTTTTCCCCGGCTCGGCAGTTTGACGGTTGGCCTTGCCCTGGGCTGCGCGCGCGGCGGCCTCCTCTGCGGAAAGCCCCGCCTCGGGCGTTGGCTCGTAATCCGCTGGAAGCGCGGTGGGCAGAATCAGAGAGCGCCCCACCGCATCGGATGCTG
Source organism: Oscillospiraceae bacterium (assembly GCA_902767395.1). GTDB lineage: Bacteria > Bacillota > Clostridia > Oscillospirales > Oscillospiraceae > JAFRPC01. The sequence continues at coordinate 1,200 of CACXHI010000082.1, read as the reverse complement.
TCTGAGCGGCGTGGCCGGAATGTCGTTTGGGAAAGCTCATGGTCAAATCTCCTTGGCGGTATGCTGCAAGCCTGCAGTCTTGCGGTTTTGACATGATCATACCCGTTCAGACCAAAAATGTCAAGAAAAATGACTGGAGGAGCGGGCGGTTTCGTAAACCGTTTCGACCGAAGCGCAACGCGGCTGCTTTCCAAAGAACGGTGCGCAAAAACGATTGAAAATCGTCCCGGACTGTGATACAATCGAACCAACTCCGGAAGGAAGGTGAACCGTGATGTTTTATTATCAGATCTCGGCCTATCTGCGGTACAATTTGTTCCTGATTGCCGCAGCCATCATTCCCGCGCTGTTCTTGATGCGCAAGGTGTATCGTTCCGACCGTCTGGAGCCGGAAAGCCGCGGGCTGCTCTGGATGCTGGCGCGCGCCGGAGTCTTCTCCGCTTTGCTCGCTCTCGTTTCGGAACGAATCCTCGGAACGCTTCTGGAGAAGACGGTTCAAAGCGATACGCTCTATCAAATCCTGCTCTATTTCGTTGTGGTGGCCTTCTCCGAGGAGGGCGCCAAGTACCTCCTGCTCTATCGCCGCACGTGGACCTCTGCGGAGTTCAACTGCCAGTACGACGGCGTGGTCTATGCGGTGTTCGTTTCGTTGGGCTTTGCGCTCTGGGAGAATATCTCCTACGTCCTGCACTACGGACTGTCCACCGCGCTGATCCGGGCGGTGACGGCCATCCCCGGCCATACCTGCTTCGGCGTTTTTATGGGCGTGTTCTACGGTCTGGCCCGACGGGCAGAGAACTATAATCGGTTCCGCGACGCCAAGGCCTATCGCGTCCTGTCTGTCCTCGTGCCGATGCTGCTCCACGGCGCCTACGACTATATTGCAACCGTCGCCGCTTCCACGTGGACCTTTGTCGCCTTCGTCGCCGTCCTGTTCCTCGTTTCCTATCGGCTCATCGTCCGTATGAGCAAGTCGGATCAGTATATCGTGTAGCAGGGCAGAGCGAAACCACCCTGCTCCTCTCAAAAGGAATCAACAACCTATCACGAAGAAGAATCAACAGATCTCGAAAAGAAGAAAAATCAATAGATCTCGAAAAAGTCCTTGACAAGATCCACTTTACCCGTTATAATACAAAGAAGTTTCGGGGTGTGGCGAAGTTTGGTATCGCGCTTGGTTCGGGTCCAAGAGGCCGTGGG
>CACXHI010000081.1 GCA_902767395.1 Oscillospiraceae bacterium | reverse complement strand
GCGTGGTATGCGCCGGTAGCTCAGTTGGATAGAGTGACTGGCTACGAACCAGTAGGTCGGGGGTTCGAGTCCCTTCCGGCGTACCAAACCAGACAAATCCGAATTGTGACCCTTCGGTCAGGCAGTCGGCTTTGTCTGGTTTTTTGTTGTCTGCTTTTGCCGGATTGGTTTTCATGGGATTTCCTCCATCGCTTTATTTCTGATTGCAGTCCGCCCAATCGACAGTGTTCATAGATTGCCTCTGCACGTTTGCTTGTATGATGTCTTTCATTTTCTCATGCATCGCCATTTGTGCTTTGACGGAGAAGGCGCTGTGCGGTGTTGAACTTCTCTCCGGGGCTGGCGATGAAAAACAGTGCTTTCATTTCGTTTCCTTCTGCATCTGCTGATCTGCCCACGTGTAGGCGTAACGAAAGAAGCCTATGAGATTTATTCCGAGCTTGCCAAAGGCGGCGTGGGAACGATAATCGCCGGCTTTATCAGCGTGGCCCTGCACGACTACTATTTTGACGGCATGATGCGGCTCTGCGACGACGCGCTCATTCCGCAGTATCAAAAACTGGTCGACGTGATCCACGCGGAAAGCATCCCCGTCGTCACCCAACTTGCGCTGGGTGCGTTTTACCGCGAGGGGAACGGCAGGTACATACAGGTGGAGCCGGACTTGCCGAACAAGATGCTGGAGAACCCCTGCACCGTATCGAAGTGCGTTTCCTGTAACCACTGTTATTCCTCACCGGCCCATAAGTGCATTTTCAGCGGGAGGGAGCGTTCATGAGATTCCGCTTGGACGCGCCTACCAAACGGGGCGTTGTGCTGAACGGCGTGCTGTTCCGCCAGCAAAGAGAAAAAACCGCAGACACGGTGATGATCGCCATCACCGGCATCCACGGCAATTTCTATTCCAATCCGTTCTATTACAACATCGGCGACACGCTGAACGCGGGCGGCATCGACTTCATTTACGCTCAGACAAACAATGCCTTCGGACAGATCAGAACCGTCAACGTAAACACCGGGAAGGAAGAGCTCATCGGCTCCTGGAATGAACGGTTTTCCTATACCGACGAGGACATTGATGCTTATCTGACCTTTGCCGAAGAAGAGGGCTATGAGCACATCATCGCGCAGGACATTCCCTCGGCGCAAACAAGGTCATCTACTACCTCTCCCGCCATCACGATCCGCAGGTGGAGCACTTCTTCCTGCTCTCTCCCGCCAACCTCGACTATATGACGTCCGGCGTGACCGACCGGGAAAAGCGCATGATCCGCCAGCAGATAGAGCGCGGCGACGGCAACAAGCTGCTGCCGTTTCCTTTCATGGGGTGGGTGGAGTGCGTCGCCAATACTGCATATGACTGGCAGTTCTCCGGCCTCTTAAACAACGTGCATACCGCAAAGGACGGCAATTTCTCCCAGGCGGAGAAGATCACCCACGCCGGCGCGCTGCTGGTGGGCACCTACGACAACTTCACCGACGGCGATCCGGCAGAGTTTTTGCGCAACCTGAACGCCCACATGCCCACCGCCGATCGGAACAAGCTGATTTTGATTGAAAAGACGGGGCACACCTACCAGATGAAGCATCAGGAGGTGGCGGATGATATTCTGCACCAGTTGCAGGAATGGAGGGCTTGTCATATTCCTTGGCATCATAGAATGTGACCTTGATCATAGGGCCGCGTCCCGGGAAGCAATACCGCGCCGAAATGCGTCAGCTCCCGCGTATTGTGCCGCGTCCCCAAGCGCCTGCTCAATGCGGAGAAGCTGATTGTATTTTGCAACGCGTTCGGTTCGGCTGGGCGCACCGGTCTTGATCTGGCAGGTGTTGAGCGCAACCGCCAGATCCGCAATGGTCGTATCCTCCGTCTCTCCGGATCTGTGAGACGTCACGGCAGTATATCCGGCCTTATGCGCCATTTTAATTGCTTCCAGTGTTTCAGAGACCGTACCGATCTGGTTCAGCTTAATCAGAATCGAATTCCCGCATCCGAGTTCGATTCCTTTCTTTAATCGCTCCGTATTGGTGACGAACAGATCATCACCGACAAGCTGCACCTTGTCACCCAGCTCGCGGGTCATAACCTGCCAGCCTTCCCAGTCTTCTTCATCCAGACCGTCCTCGATAGAGACAATCGGATACTTGTTTACAAGCTCCTTCCAGTGTGCAATCAGCTCGGAAGAGCTGTACTTCTTGCCAGCCTTAGGCAGACGGTACTCGCCCTTCTTTTCCCCCTTCCATTCGCTGGCAGCCACGTCCAGCGCAAGCATAAAATCCTTTCCGGGTACATAGCCCGCCTTCCGGATCGCCTTTATGATATACGCAATGGCAGCTTCATCGTTCTCCAGATTCGGCGCAAAGCCTCCTTCGTCGCCAACTGCCGTGGACTGACCGTCCGTCTTTAACAGAGCAGCCAGAGCATGAAACACCTCTGCACACCAGCGAAGGGCCTCTTTGAAGGTCGGTGCGCCGACCGGCATAATCATAAACTCCTGCACGTCAATGGGGGCAGAGCTGTGGGCGCCGCCGTTGAGAATGTTCATCATCGGCACAGGCATCCGATTTCCGTTGACACCGCCGAGAAACCGATACAACGGCAGTCCAAGCGCAGTTGCCGCAGCGCGGCAGGCTGCGATCGAAACCGCCAGAATCGCATTTGCGCCGAGATTGGATTTGTCCTTTGTGCCGTCCGCCGCCAACATCGCCTTATCGACCGCATAGATATCAGACGCATCCAAACCGACGATGGCCGCTCTGATAACGGTATTGACGTTCTCGACCGCTTTCGTGACGCCTTTGCCCAGATAGCGGGATTTGTCTCCGTCGCGCAGCTCCAGCGCCTCAAATTCCCCGGTGGACGCGCCACTGGGGGCTGTCCCGCGTCCAACCGTGCCGTCACAGAGCGTGATCTCTGCTTCCACTGTGGGATTGCCTCTGGAATCCATGATCTCTCTGCCTATGACGTGCTTAATCTCGAGATTCTTCATAATTGATCCTCCTTCGCTCTCTCTGAATACAGTTTGCTTACTCAACGTAGAATAGTTTGTCTGCGAAACGACCTACTTATTCCAGCATCAGCGGCAGGGCAATCTTGAATTTGCCCGTTGCTTTGACGGCGTGAAGGTCGCCCTCGGCGGGGTCGTAGACGTAGCCGCAGATGGAGCAGACGTACTTGCCGGTGGCCTCGGCCTTGGTGAAGTCCAGCTCCGGGAAGACGGTGGGAACCGGGTTGTCCAGATCCATCACCCGCTTGGCCTCCAGATTCTCATAGCCCTGAGGGGTGTGGGTGCCACAGTAGACCGTGGGATGATTGCGGAGCAACTCCCGTTTGTATGCTGGACAGCTTTTCGGGGACTCGGGTAGCTCTTCCCCCTTGATTGCCGCCGCGATCAGGCCGCAGTGCAGATACAGCATAATCGCAAACGCGCCTGTAACGGCGCCGCAAAAAACGTGAGACACCTTTTCATAGACGATACTCTTTTTTTATAAAAAACTATCCAAGCGCAACGTCCAGCACCATCATCAAAACAAAGCCCATGGAGAAGGCAACGGTGCCGAAGTTGCTATGCTTGCCCTCCGACGTCTCGGGAATCAGCTCCTCTACCACGACGTACATCATAGCGCCCGCAGCGAAAGCCAGCAGGTAGGGCATGATGGGGACGACAGCCTCTGCGGCCAGCACAGTGACCACTGCCGCGATGGGCTCCACCACACCGGACAGGACCCCAAAGAGGAAGGTCTTTCCCTTGTTCATGCCCTCGGCCCGCAGGGGCATGGAGACGATGGCTCCCTCTGGGAAGTTCTGTATGGCAATGCCCAAGGCCAGCGCCAGAGCGCCCGCCGCGCTGATCCCGGCGTTGCCGGAAAGGAAGCCAGCGTAGACCACGCCAACCGCCATGCCCTCCGGGACGTTGTGCAGGGTCACGGCCAATATCAGCTTGGTGGTGCGCTTGAGCCCGGATCTGGGGCCCTCCTCCTGATTGTTGAAGTGCAGGTGCGGGGTGACCTCGTCCAGCAAGAGCAGGAAGCCTACGCCGATCAAAAAGCCCACCGCCGCAGGCACAAAGGACCAGGTCCCCATGGCCTCGCTGCTCTCCAGCGCCGGCTGCAGAAGGCTCCAGAAGGACGCCGCCACCATGACCCCGGCAGCAAAGCCAGTCAGGGTTTTCTGCACGTTGCTTGATATCTTCTTTTTCAGCACGAATACCATAGCGGCGCCCAGACTGGTGCCGAAAAAGGGAATCAGAATTCCAAGAATTGTCTCTGCTGTCATTTGTTGCCTCCCATATCCTCATGATTCGTTTGCCTCGACGATATCCTGCAGGGAAACGTGTTCGTTGCGCAAGCGCACCGGGCTCCGTTCCTCCCGCATGTGGATGGCGTTCTGCGGGCAGTTGTGCAGGCAGGCGTAGCAGACCTCGCAGCGGTCGGCAAAGCGGACGCCGTTCCTCGTCACGGTGATATTGTTCGCGGGGCAGACCTTCGCGCAAACGCCGCAGCGGATACACGCATCTGTGACAAGATAACAGACTGTCATTGTATCCATCCCGAATCGTCTGGATGCTCAGACGGGGCTGCCGCGATATGACAGCCCTGTCCGATCCGGTCTTATTTTGCGGCGGCCTCCACGCCCCGCATGAGCCGGTCCATAATCACGCTGACAGGCTCGATCGCGTGGATGAGAGAAATGCCCAGGCCGAAGGAGGCAAAGCCCTTGCTCAGATCTCCGAACAGCATCCCGTCTCGCATCCCGTCATAGGCGTGCTGTGCCTTGTAGATTTCTTCCTCGCTGGCTCCGGCCTTGCTCATTTCCAGCAGCTTTTCCGGCAGCTCGCCGGGCAGGGAGCGGTAGAACGCGGGCACCGTGCGGTACATCAGCAGATCGTCCGCATCGGAGGCCACCGCCCGGTCCTTGATGTTTCTCGCTACGATGGATTCTTCGGAGAGCAGGAACGCCGTGCCCACAAACAGCCCCTCCGCGCCCAGCACCATGGCTGCCTGCGCGGTTCTCTCGTCGGCAATGCCGCCGCAGGCCAGCACGGGAACTCTGCCCTTCGCCGCGTCCACGATCATGGGGATGACGGAGAAGGTGCCGACCACCTTGTTGGGCACCGTGCCGCCCTCGTCGAAGCCGGTGGCAACGACAATATCCACGCCCGCCTGAATCGCGCGCTCGGTGTCCTCCGCCGTCGGCGTATGGGCCCGGTAGATTACCTTGACGTCCCGGTCGTGGCAGGCCCTGACCCAATATTCGTCAAAGGTCATAGAGGCCCATACAACGGCGTGAACGCCTTCTTCCTGCATCATATCGAGCATGGGCAGGGTAAACTTGTCGGTTTTGGGGTCCGTGGGACCGATGTTGATGCCGAAGGGCTTGTCGGTGATGCCCTTGACGCTCCTCACCTCGCGGCGCATATTTTCCACGGTTTCCTCCACGGTGTAGACGGACTGCTGCTGTCCGGCGTTAAAGCCCAGCACGCCTAAGCCCCCGGCCTTACTGATGGCGCCCACGTACTTGCCGTCCGTCAGCCAGAAGGTCGGGCCCTGTACGATGGGCTTCTCAATTCCGAGAATTTCACAAACTCTGTTCTTCATATGAATCACCCTCCTTGGCGCAGGCATACAGGGGGAAAGCAGACCTGATTGTCAAGCCGGATCTGCCTGACATTTTCATCCCTAGAGAACAGTATACCACATCTTGCGTGAGTTTTAAAGCGTATTCTGTACCTATTTCGTCGCCCCAGCATCCAAGGCCTGACTTGTGCAAAAAGGAGAATTTTACCGGGGAGAGCGCAAAGTGAAAGGCGTACCGCGGCGTGGGGGCGAAGCCATGGGCAGGGAACCCGTCTCCTATGCGTGGGTGCTCTGCACAGACAAGAATCATCCCCGTTCTTGCATTATTCACAAAATTCAGCGAAAATATTCGTTTTTTTAATACAATTCAGACAAAAAGGTATTGCATTTGCTCCTTTCTGCGATTATAATAGGAGCGTTCAAGCCGCCGAGGGGCTTCTCTGTCGCCGGATTCCGGCGCAGGCGGAATCCGGCGTGCGGCAGAACAAAACACAGAAAGGGGTAAGGCGGAAGAACATGAACTCAAAGACACTGTTTTACATTCTAAAGCGAATCGGTCTGGCGCTGCTGACCATTTGGGTCGTCATTACGGTCACCTTCTTCGTCATGCACGCCGTTCCGGGCGGGCCGTTTATGAGCGAGAAGGCCATCAGCGAGACGGCGCAGAAGGCACTGGAGGAGAAATACGGTCTGGACAAGCCCCTGCTGGAGCAGTACGGGACCTACCTCAAGGACATCGTCACAAAATTCGACTTTGGTCCGTCCTTGAAGCAGAGAGGCCGCAACGTCATCGACATCATTGCCGACGGCATGAAAACCTCCGTCAAGCTCGGCGTCATCGCCGCCGGAATCGCGGGCATCGTGGGCATCGTCCTCGGCGCGTGGGCCGCGCTGCGGCGCAACAAGCTGATCGACAAGGTCATCATGGTCATCACCACGGCCTTCGTCTCCATGCCGTCGTTCATCATGGGCTCGCTGCTGCTGGTGCTGTTTGCGATTACATGGATGATCCTGCCGGCAAACGGCGCGGCAAGCGGCGGCCTGATTCTGCCGATCATCACCCTCTCGCTCTATCCGATGGCCTACATCACCCGTCTGACCCGCTCATCCATGCTGGACGTGCTGGGGCAGGACTACATCCGCACCGCCAAGGCCAAGGGCGTCTCCGGTCGGAAGATCATCTTCGGCCACGCGCTCAAGAACTCCCTGATCCCCGTCATCACCTACTTTGGGCCGATGCTGGCCTACATCGTCACAGGCTCTCTGGTGGTGGAGAAGATTTTTGCGGTCCCCGGCATCGGACGCGCATTCGTCAAGAGCATTACCGACCGCGACTATCCGATGGTCATGGGCACGACGATCGTGCTGGCCGTCCTGATCGTGGTCATGAATCTGATCAGCGACATTCTCTACAAGGTCGTCGATCCCAGAATCAACTTTGATTAAGGAGGCCGCGTGATGGATAAAAAGTTTACGATGCACATTGACGTGGACTCCTTCCTCCCGGCCTCGGACGAGGAAAAGGCCTATATGGTGCAGATGCGGCCGTCGTCCACCTTCTTCCGCGACGGCATGAAGCGGCTTCTGAAAAACAAGGTTGCCACCGTCAGCATGATCGTCATTCTGGTGATCACGCTTTCCTCCCTGATTATTCCCGCGTTCTGGCCCTATTCCTACGACAACATGCTCGGCGTCAAGCCCGGCGTTCCCGTGGACGCCAGCTACAGCAACCTCGCCCCCTTTGAATACGGCGCGACCGAGCAGGCGAAAATCGACGCGGGCGAAAAGGTCTTCCCCCACATCTTCGGAACCGACGCCTCCGGGCGCGACTATTTCATCCGCGTGGTCTACGGCACCCGCATTTCTCTGGCAGTCGGCTTCTTTGCCAGCATCATCGTGCTGATTATCGGCATGACGGTGGGCTCGATTGCGGGCTACTGCGGCGGCAAGGTGGATCTCATCATCATGCGCATCGTCGATCTGATCTACTCCCTGCCGGATATGCTGATGGTCATTCTGTTGGCAACCGTGCTGAAGCAGACGCTCGGGCCGGCGCTGGAGGGCACCTCACTGGCAAAGATCGGCAGCAACATTATCAGTCTGTTCGTTGTCTTTGGCGTGCTGTATTGGGTCAGTATGTCCCGTCTGATCCGCGGGCAGATCCTCTCCCTGCGGGAGCAGGAGTACGTGCTGGCCTCCCGCGCCGCCGGCGCCAGAGGCGGCTGGGTCATCCGCAAGCACCTGCTGCCCAACTGCATCAGCGTGGTCATCAT
>CACXHI010000080.1 GCA_902767395.1 Oscillospiraceae bacterium | reverse complement strand
CGCCCGGGAAGTTGCCGACGTGCTGGTTGGCTCCGGTGAGCTGGTTGAACAGCGTGGTTTTACCACAGTTTTGATTGCCGACCAGCGCGAAGGTCAACAGCGTGCCCTCCGGCAGCGGGTCGCCGCTGCCCTTGGGGTGGAACTTTCCCTCCTCGCCCAGACCGGGGTGGGCCAGCATCTTCTCCCGGCGCTGGGGCTTCGGCGCGGCAGGCCGATCCGGCAGGGGGGAAACGGTGATCTGCGCCGCGTCCGCAAGGCGCAGCGTCAGCTCATAGCCGTGGATACGCAGCTCCATCGGGTCGCCCAGCGGCGCAAGCTTGGTGACGGTCACAGACGTGCCGGGGATCACGCCCATATCCAGAAAATGCTGCCGCAGCGCCCCCCTGCCGCCCACGGCTTCGATCCGGGCAGACTGCCCGGGCTTGAGTGATTGTAACGTCATCTTTCCTTTCACCTTTCCCTTATTTTTGCACGTCTGCTTTCCGTGCAGCGGCACACAACGCGCCGGTCTGCAGGACACGGGGGCCGCAGTCCCCCTGCGTCAGTCGGTTGAGGGCCCTGGCAACGCCGCTTTCGTCGCAGCTTTCCGTCACGAAATCGGCGGCGGCCTTGGCCTCTTGGCAGGCGTTGCCCATCGCAATGCCGATCCCGGCGGCGCGGAGCATGGACACGTCGTTGAGATCGTCCCCGAAAGCCACGGTCTGCGCGGGATCAAGGCCGAGGTAGGCGGTCAGCCATTGCAGGGCCGCCCCCTTATGGGCCTTGCAGTGGTTCAGCTCCACGTTGCGGGGAATCGAGCTGGTGACCGCCAGATCGGGGAAGCGGACGCGCATCTGCTCCATTTCCCGCTCCCGCAGCTCCATATCCCGAAAAAACGTCTGAATCTTCTGAACGTCGTGCCCCACCTCGGTCAGATGGGCCTTCAGCTCCGGCACAGGGGTTCGCAGCCGCTGCAGCATCTCCAGACTGTGCCGGTGGGGCGCGTAGTCCGCCGCCTGCTCGTAGAGGCTGCGGGTCATCCAGCCCCAGTCGTCCATGTAGCAGTCGTAAATCACGGGCAGCGTGTCGAGATATTCCATGACCTCCACAGCGCGGCGGCAGGCAATTTCCGCCCGGTGCAGCACCCGCCCCGTGCGGAGCTCGAGAATCTGCGCTCCGTTGACCGTGATCGCATAGTGGACAAAGGGCAGGGTGCGCACGGGTTCCGGAATGGCGCCGAAGAACCGTCCGGTCGCGGGCACGATCTCCGCCCCATTCTCCGCAGCGCGCCGAAGCGCGGCCTCGTTCTCCGGGGTCATGGTTTTGTCCGTTGTGAGCAGCGTCCCGTCAAGATCCAGCGCAATCAGTTTCATTTCGCGCCTCCATTTGCGGTTTTTCTTCATCATACAGGATTCGCATACAAAAAGCAAGGCCGTTTTTCGCCAGATGTGCCCACGCCATTATCTGGATTTTCCGTCGGCTCGGTTGACAGGGAATCCTTTTGCGAGTATAATGTGGCTGCTTGTCGGTTTTTTGCCAACAAGACTTTATGAAACCGTAAGAGGTACCACATGAAACAGAAATTCAGAGCCCTGTCGGGACTTTTGATCCTGTGCGTCATTTGCTCTCTGCTTCCGACGGCGCAGGCTGCGGTCCCCGGCCCATTTTCCGACGTACCCGTCACTGCATGGTATTGTGCGCCGGTCAGCTATGTGTCCAGCTTCGGCATTGCCGTCGGCAGCGGCGGGCAGTTTCGTCCGAACGACCCTGTGACGCGGGCAGAGTTTGTCACAATGCTCTGCCGTGTCCTGCTGCCCGACGGATTCCCCGAGGAGCTTTCCGAGACGCCGTTTACGGACGTCCCGGCCAACAGCTACTATGCCCTGCCCGTGGCATGGGCCTTTGCAAACGCGATCGTCTTCGGCACGACGGAGACGACCTTCTCCCCCAAGGGCCACGTCAAGCGGCAGGATGCCGCCGTGATGATCTACTGTGCGCAGCAGCTTCCCGCACTCGGACTCATGCCGTACACGATGGAGGAAAAGCCCTTTCTCGACGACAAAAAGATTTCCGACTACGCCAGAACCGCCGTATCCGCGCTTCAGCAGCAGGAGCTTCTCGCGGGCGACACCCGCGGCTGCGTAAATCCCAAGGCCGCTCTGACACGCGCCGAGGCCGCCACGATTCTTTCCAGAATTCATACGTACGTCACGGGCCACACCCACAGCTATCAGAAGGCGGAGGTTCTCCCTGCGACCTGCACGGCAAAGGGCATTCAGTATTACCGCTGTACCTGCGGCAGCTACTACGGAACGAAGGAGTTTGCGGCGCTCGGCCACGATTACAAGCAGTCCGATACCAACACCGGCACGTGGACCGTTACCTACACCTGCACGCGCTGCGGCGCATCCTATACCGAGACGATGCCGGGGGACGCCCCGAAGAAGATCTACGGTGGAGACGCGCTGATCACCTACGCGCAGGCCCTTTCCGTGGTGGACCGTCTCCAGCAAATCTATCCCGATCTGATCAGCTCCTACTCCGGCGGCAAGTCCTATTGGGGCACCAGCATCCGCGTGGTCAAGCTTGGCAAGGGCAGCCGCTACATCTTCCTGAACGGAAACCTGCACGCATCGGAAACCGTCACCATGAATTATCTGCTTAAGGTGCTGGACGAATACGCCTACGCCTATGCCACCAACGGAAAAATCGGAGGCTACCAGATCAAGCCCCTGCTGGACACGTTTTCTCTTGTCATCATCCCCTGCTGCAATCCGGACGGCAGAGCCCGCGTTCTGGCGGGAGAAAACGTCAAAACCAACGGGCGCGGCGTGGATCTGAACCGGAACTTCCCCACCAACTGGAAGTACACCTCCTCCGGTCTGTACGGCGCATACGCCGGGTCCGAGCCGGAAACGCAGACCATTATCAGCGTTCTCAAAAAATATCCCTTTGAGCTGGCACTTGACTGCCACACCGCCGGCAACGTAATCTACTACGCCGATTCCGACTGCAGCGACGCCCTGCAAACCAGATCCTACAACATTGCCTCCGCACTGCAGGCCGGAAGCGGCTTCGGACTGCAGACCTACGAAGCCAGCCCCGGCATGGCCAACTATGCCCGCCATCCCTACGGCATTCCCGGCTTCACGATCGAAATGTACCCCTACACCGGCGGCAAGATCGACTGCACAAAATTCAACGCATGGTGCTGGTCCAAGCTCAGCACCATGCCGGCGATTGCAATGTCCTACCTGAAATAACAAACCGTCCGCCCCCGCTCTGCGCGGGGAGGGGAAAAGGAACCGAAACGGAGCCCGTTTTTGCGGACTCCGTTTCGGTTTCCTGTTTTTTGAGGGACAAGCGGCCCGATTAACGTTTCTTGTAGACCAGCAGCTCGGGGTCCGCGCCTTCGGCGCCGTAGGTGCAAACCAGAAGGAATTCCGCGTTTGCCAGCACACCGAAGCAGCGGTCGCCGCCAGCGGTGGACTTCAATTGATTGCCGAGGTAGGTCGCACGGTCGTCAAGGAATTTCACACTCACGCCGCCGGGGAGCGGATAGGCCAGATTGACGTAGCTGCCAACCAGCGCGTTGAGGCGTTCCAGCTTGGGCATTCCCGGAATCTGCAGGGCGTTGATGTCCTCGATCAGCTGCTTTTTCAGCTTCTCCATACTCCCCTGCCCGCCGCGTTCCTCGAAGTGCCGCCAATAGTCCAGCTTCGGCAGCATGGATTTCATATACATGCGCGCCGCTTCCTCGGAAAAGCCCTGACTTGCCATGTGCGGAACGCAGGCCGCAATCAGGTCGTCCATATCGCTGTAGGTATAGGTTCCGTCGGCATAGCACCACTGGCAGTAGTCCTCGTTCGGCGTCCCGTCCTGATTCCGTCCGAGCAGAGAATCCTCCAGCGGCATTCCGCAGCATTGGCAGATGCGCGGACGGGGTTCTCCGAGCAGGGCGTCAATGGAAACGTCGAACAGCTTGGACAGCAGCTTCAGCGTCTCGGTGTTGGGGACAGTCTCGCCGGTCTCCCAGCGGGAGACCGCCTGCCGGGTCACGAAGACCTTTTCCGCAAGCTCATCCTGCGACAGGCCGTTCCGTGTCCGAAGCTCCAAAATGATATCCTTGGTATTCACAGGCTTCACCTCCTGCCCTTATCTTATCACAAAGCGGGCCGCCTGAAAAGCAACCCGCTGTTGCGTCCTCCTGCGGCGCAGGCGACTTCGATTCTATTCTGATTTCAGCTCGAGATCCTGTTCGACGGCAGAAAGGAGGGCCAGCAGGGTGTTTCGGGCAACGCCGAACAGCTTGGCACTTTTGACCTGCTCCTCGGTTACAAGCCCGTTGTCCCGCAGCTCCGTCATGTGATGGGAGACGGTGGAAGGGGCCAGATGCAGCGCCCGCGCCACGTCCTGTCCCTTGCACGGGCCGTGCCTGGCAAGCAGCATCAGGATCTGATAGCGCGTGGGATCGGCAAGGGCCTTCAGCTCAGCCAGCGTTTGCGCACTGCCCTGCTCCGGTTCACGCACGGTGCAGAAGAGCAGCATTCGGTTGTGTGGCGTTCCGTTGTCGTAGAACAGTCGCACCTTCGCAAATGGCGTCATCAGTGACGGCAGGATGAAAAACTGCTCATAGGGGCCGCAATTCCGGAAGGTCTTACCCATCAGCTCCTGCGAGAAGGCAAGCGGGTCCATCCGGGTCAGGCCGTCGCGGGTCTTTTGGCGCAGGGCTTCGATCTGCGCGGTGTGCTCCTCCAGCGCGGCGTGGAGAACCGGAGCGTCCATTTCCTCCGCCAGCGCAAAGAAGTCGCGCAGATACCGCGAATTCTGCCGCACAAAGGCAGAGAAGGCTAGAAAATCGGGGCAATCGCCCTCCACACGCTCATAGATCCGCGTCAGAACGTCGTCGTCCGTCAAGGCGGCCTCCAGCTCCTGCCGGGACACGTGGAAATACTCCCACCCACACTGCCGGTACAGGCATTCCGCCGCAGGCAGGGACAGCACGTAGTGCGCAAAGGCCGTTCTCGTCAGGTCGGGGGAGAGCGTGTCGAGCAGGAACTCCTGCACCCCGCTGGGCGAAAGGGCTTTCACCGCGCCATAGGTTCCGAACAGGAAGCGATAGCGGCGCTTCCAGTCCGCGACTTGCTCCGCGCCGAACAGATCGGTGCACAGGTGGTGATCCATCTCGCCGCTCACCAGCGCCCGCGCCCCGAACAGGGGCTCCAGCGCCGGAAGAAAGGCAAAGGTACAGGCTTCACTGACAGCTTCCCAAAGCATGGGCAGACCTCCTTGCATCCACCAGATTGGCAGACCTTCTCTGCTTGACAGCGCCGGGGCGTTCCGCAGCGGAACGTCCCGGCGTTTGGTTTCGTTACTTGTTCATTGCCTGCTGAACCGCAACCGCGACCGCCACGGTCATACCGACCATCGGGTTGTTGCCCGCGCCGAGGAAGCCCATCATCTCCACGTGGGCAGGCACGGAGGAGGAACCGGCAAACTGGGCGTCGGAGTGCATCCGGCCCATCGTGTCGGTCATGCCGTAGGAGGCGGGACCGGCGCCCATGTTGTCGGGATGCAGGGTACGGCCCGTGCCGCCGCCGGAGGCCACGGAGAAGTACTTCTTCCCTGCCTCGAGGCGTTCCTTCTTGTAGGTTCCGGCAACCGGGTGCTGGAAGCGGGTGGGGTTGGTGGAGTTGCCGGTGATGGAAACGTCCGCGCCCTCATGCCACATGATCGCCACGCCCTCGCGCACGTCGTCCGCGCCGTAGCAGTGGACCTTGGCGCGGTCGCCGTTGGAATAGGCCGTCTTGCTGACGACGGTCAGGGCATGGTCCTCCTTCACGTCAGCGGAGAGATAGTCGTACTTCGTCTGGACGTAAGTAAAGCCGTTGATGCGGCTGATAATCATAGCGGCGTCCTTGCCGAGGCCGTTCAGGATGACCCGCAGGGGCTTGGTACGCACCTTGTTCGCGTTGAGCGCGATTTTGATTGCGCCCTCGGCGGCGGCAAAGGACTCGTGGCCCGCAAGGAAGGCAAAGCACTCGGTCTGCTCGTCGAGCAGCATCGCGCCGAGGTTGCCGTGTCCGATGCCAACCTGCCGCTGATCCGCGACAGAGCCGGGGATGCAAAAGGCCTGCAGACCCACGCCGATCCAGCGAGCAGCCTCGGCAGCGGTCTTGACGTTCTCCTTCATGGCAATCGCTGCGCCGAGCTCATAGGCCCAGCGGACGTTCTCGAAGCAGATGGGCTGGGTGCCGGCAACGATGGAATAGGCGTCCACGCCCTT
>CACXHI010000079.1 GCA_902767395.1 Oscillospiraceae bacterium | reverse complement strand
CCCACGGTCGGTCAGCTCAAGTTCCCCGGCAGCAAGGTCGCCGGCTACGCCAACACCTTTATCTTCCCCAACATCGAAGCCGGCAACATCGGCTATAAGATCGCCCAGCGTCTCGGCGGCTTCGCCGCCTACGGCCCCATCCTGCAGGGCCTGAACGCTCCCATCAACGACCTCTCCCGCGGCTGCAACGCCGACGAGGTCTACAAAATGGCGATTATCACCGCTGCTCTGGCATAAGTTTTGAATGCAAGCGAGATCGGCCCCCGGCCGATCTCGCTTTGAAGTGCGCCTGATACGAGTGCAAGCGTTTTATCGGATCATGATACTATGATTCCACAGAAAGCGAGGTCTTCCCATGAAGCAGATCACCCTCGGGCGAACCGGGATCAAGGTTCCTCAGAACGCCTTCGGTGCGCTTCCGATCCAGCGCGTGTCCCGGCAGACCGCCGTGGACCTGCTCCGCATGGCTTACGACGGCGGAATGCGCTTCTTCGACACGGCCCGCGCCTACACCGACAGCGAGGAAAAGGTCGGCGCGGCCTTCGACGGGATGCGCGAGAAGGTCTATCTTGCCACCAAGACGCAGGCCAAGACCCCGGCGGACTTTTGGAGGGATCTGGAGGCCAGTCTGAGAGCTCTGCGAACAGATTCCATTGATCTCTATCAGTTCCACTGCGTCAAGCAATGCTACCGCCCCGGCGACGGCACCGGGATGTACGAGGCCATGCTGGAGGCGAAGGCGCAGGGAAAGCTGCGGCATATCGGCATCACCGCCCACCAGATCGGCGTGGCGGAGGAGATTGTCGCAAGCGGCCTGTATGAAACCCTGCAATTCCCGTTCTCCTACCTTGCCAGCGACCGCGACCTCGCGCTGGTGCGCGCCTGCGAGCAGGCAGGGATGGGCTTCATCGCCATGAAGGGACTCTCCGGCGGCCTGCTTACCAACGCCGAGGCCTGCATGGCCTTTATGCAGCAGTTCAACGTCCTGCCGATCTGGGGCATTCAGCGCGAGAGCGAGCTGCGCCAGTGGCTCAGCTTCTTCACCCGCGAACCGGTGCTGACGCCCGCGCTTCAGGCCGTCATCGAGGCCGATCGGGCGTCCCTTTCCGGGGATTTCTGCCGCGGCTGCGGCTACTGCGCCCCCTGCACGGTGGGCATCGTCATCAATCAGTGCGCCCGCATGTCCCAGATGGTGCGCAGGGCCCCCTCGGAGGCGTGGCTCAACGCGCACTGGCAGGCGGAAATGGCAAAGATCGACGACTGCGTGGACTGTGGCCTGTGCATGACCCGCTGCCCCTACGGGCTGGAGATTCCCACCCTGCTGCGGAAGAATCTCGCAGACTACCGTGGCATTCTGAACGGCAGCGTCAGCGTTTAACAATCACTTTGAAACGAAAAGAAAGAGAGGATTTCCCATGAAGCTGATCTACGGCATTCAGGACAAGCCCAAGTTTTCCCAGCGCATTGTCTTTGCGCTCCAGCAGGTGCTGGCAATCATGGCGGCCACGCTGGCTGTCCCGGCAGTCATCAATCAGGCGATGGGCGCCCACATGGACTCCGCCGCCGCCCTCTTCGGCGCGGGCATCGGCACGATCATCTACCTCCTGTTCACCCGCTCGCAGAGCCCCGTCTTCCTCGGCTCCTCCTTCGCCTTCATCGGCTCCATGTGCTCGGCCTTCGCCGGCGCCGCCAGCGCGAGCCTCGGCTATTTGGGCCTGATCCTCGGCGCGGTGCTGGCAGGTCTTGTCTATGTGATTCTGGCAATCTTTGCCAAGACCCTCGGCACCGACTGGCTGAACAAGCTCATGCCGCCCGTGGTCATTGGCCCCACCGTTGCGATCATCGGCCTTTCGCTGGCACCCAACGCGATTGCCGACCTGCTCAAGAGCAGCGTCACCGAGCAGACGATGGAATACGGCATCGAGCTGAACAACGGCATCCCCTCCATCGTTGAGAATCTTGTCAGCAAGTCCACCGGCTCGGTCTACGTCTGCCTGATCTGCGGGCTTGTGACCCTGTTGACCACGGTGCTGTTTGCCACCTACGGCAAGAAAATGGCCCGGCTGATTCCCTTCATCCTCGGCATTCTGGCGGGCTATGCCTGTGCCTGCATCTTCTATCTGATCGGGGACGCCACCGGCAACGAGGCGCTGAAGGTCATCAGCTTCCAGCCCTTCGCAGACTGCTTCTCCAAGCTTTCCCTCTCATCCTTCCTCTCCGTGCCGCGCTTCACCTTTGACGAGGCGTGGGGGGCCTTCTCCGAGCTGAGCTGGGGCTACTTTGTCACCCTGCTCTCGGCCTACGTCCCGGTGGCCTTCGTGGTCTTTGCCGAGCACATTGCCGACCACAAGAACCTCTCCTCCATCGTGGAGCAGGATCTGCTCAAGAACCCCGGCCTGCACCGCACCCTGCTGGGTGACGGCGTTGGCTCCATGGTCGGCGCCTTCTTCGGCGGCTGCCCGAACACCACCTACGGCGAGTCCATCGGCTGCGTCGCCATCACCGGCAACGCCTCCATCGGGACGATCTGGCTGGCGGCCTTCTTCTGCATGGCCATCTCCTTCCTGTCCCCCTTCATCGCCTTCCTGCAATCCATTCCGAGCTGCGTTATGGGCGGCGTCTGCATCGCGCTGTACGGCTTCATCGCCGTCTCCGGTCTGAAGATGCTCCAGAACGTGGACCTCAACGAGAACGCCAACCTGTTTACCGCCTCCGTGATCCTGATTACCGGCGTCGGCGGCCTGATCGTAAAATTCGGCGCGGTGGAGATCCGCACCGTCGCCTGCGCCCTGATCCTCGGCATCGTGGTCAATAAGCTCCTGAGCCGGAAGAAGGCGGGCAATTCGTAACATTGCCTCCCGTTTTTCCACAACGAAAGGTCCCCTCTTGGGACGGAAAGGAACCAGATGGCAAAGCTTGAAATGACCCTCCACGGCGATTTTGATGCGTGGCTTGCACGGATTCATGACGGCATTCTGGACGGAAGCGCCACCGCCTCGCTGGAGGATCGGAGCGATTTCCGCTCGGAAGACGGAACGGCCCGGTGCAGCGTTCTGGTATTTGAACGGTACAGCATGGCCGGAGGCAACCGGCTCAGCCTGACCGTCACGCTGTTTCAGGGACGGGACGGCGCGATTGCCTGCTCCGCGATCACGGCGGGCGGCAGCAACGCCAGATTCTTTAAGGTGAATACCTGGGGGGAGGAGTCCTTCCTGGACTGCTTCCGGGAAATCGTCCAAGCCTGACACGGAAATCATTCCTTTGTTCGTGCGCGACGGTCACGCCTCTGCGCCGCAAGAAGGAAACAAGGAGACTTCTATGAAACTGACCGCTCTGACCGTCGGCTCGATCAACACCAATTGTTACATCTTATACGCGGAGGATACCCGTGCCGCCGTAGTCATCGACCCGAGCGACGACGCGACGCTGGTGCTGGCCCGGATCGAGGCCCTTGGTCTGCACGTCCGGGCAATCCTCCTGACCCACGCCCATTTTGACCACGGCGGAGACGCACCGCGAATCTGCGAGCGAACCGGCGCGCCGCTCTATGCCCACCCTGCCGACCGGGCCCTGCCCTCTTGGCTGACGCACGGGCTGGAGTGGACCCATGATCTGGCCGACGGACAGACGCTGGACCTCGACGGCCTCCGCCTCCGGGTTTTGCATACCCCCGGTCATACGCCGGGCGGCGTCTGCTTCCTCTGCGGCGATCAGCTCTTCGCCGGGGATACCCTCTTTGCCGGCTCCTGCGGGCGGACCGACCTTCCCGGCGGAAGCTGGGACGAGATGCGCGCCTCCCTGCGTCGGTTGGCCGCGCTGGAGGGCGATTACAGGGTCTACCCCGGTCACGGCGATGCGACGACCCTCGCTGCCGAGCGCCGCGAGAATCCCTATCTCCAGATGGCACTGGAATCATAGCGGCGCGCAGTGTGCGCCATGCAGCCGTGCGGAAGAACCAAGGAAACAATGAAACGATGAAAGAATCAAGGTGCCCTATGAAAAAACGACTGCTGTTTCTCCTGACGGCGCTCGCCCTGCTGCTGAGCGCCTGCAATTTACTCCCGGAAGCAAACGTGACGGTCCCCGCTGCGACGGATACCACCATTTGGGCCATGGATACCCGAATGGAGCTGCGTCTTTACGGAGACCGGGACGACGCAGTGATGACCGATCTGACCAGTATCATCAACTCGCTGGATCAGGCGCTCTCGGCGGTTTCGTCGAACAGCGCCGTGACCGCGCTGAACGAAAGCGGTCGGACGGACGACGTGCGGATCGTCTCCCTCGTTTCCGAGGCGCAGAAGATTTCGGCTCAGACGGACGGGGCGCTGGATATCACTCTCTATCCCGTCTCCCGGGCGTGGGGCTTCACCACCGAAAGCTACGGTATCCCTCCCGCCGACGAGCTGGAGGCTCTGCGCGACAAGGTGGGCATGGATAAAATCACCCTGAGCGAAGCGTCGGTCTCTCTTGCGGAGGGAACCAAGCTGGACTTCGGCGCGCTGGCCAAGGGCTACGCCGCCGACCTCTGCCGCAGACGGATGGAGGACGCGGAGCTCTCCGGAATTCTCTCTCTGGGCGGCAACGTCCAGACCGTCGGCTCCAAGCCGGACGGCTCGGCATGGGTGATCGGCGTGCAGGACCCGGACGATATGGAGCACTACGCCCTGACGCTTGAGCTCACCGGCTCCAAGGCCGTCGTGACCTCGGGAGATTATCAGCGCTATTTTATGCAGGACAGCGTGCGCTACTGCCACATTCTGAATCCCAAGACTCTTTCCCCGGTACAGGGGACGCTCCGCTCCGTCACCGTGGTGGCGGACACGGGCCTCTTTGCCGACGGCCTCTCCACGGCCCTCTTTGTGATGGGACGGGAAGCGGGCGAGGCGTTCTGGCGGCAGCGCGGGGACTTTGAAGCGATCTGGATGGAGGCAGACGGAAGCGTTTGGATCACCCCCGGCCTGACCGTCACCCCCGGCGAGCGGCCTGTCTATACGGTGGCGCGATGAAAACCCGGACGTGGGTCCTCCTGCTGGGGGCCGTCTTTCTGGCTTTGGCGGCTCTGACTGCCCTGCAATTCCTGTCCGTCTCCCCTGCCGCCTCCGCGACTGTCTATGCCGACGGCGCACCGGTGC
Source organism: Oscillospiraceae bacterium (assembly GCA_902767395.1). Classification (GTDB taxonomy): domain Bacteria; phylum Bacillota; class Clostridia; order Oscillospirales; family Oscillospiraceae; genus JAFRPC01. The sequence goes on along the minus strand of CACXHI010000079.1, from coordinate 2,022 downwards.
GTACCGTCGATCTCTCCGTGGACGCGACCTATCGGATCGAGTCCGCGGAGGGCTGGAACGATCTGACCGTCCATGGCGGCAAGCTGGCCGTCACCGCCGCCTCCTGCCCCGACGGGGACTGCATCCGCTGCGGCGAGAAAAACACCAACCCGCCCATCGTCTGCCTGCCAAACCGGGTGAGCATCCAGTTTTCTGACGACGGCGCAGTAGACGGCGTGGTACGGTGACGATCACCCAAAGTGCAGGGACGAGCAGTGCTCGTCCGCCAATACGCTGGAGCGGGTCGAAACGAGCGGACAGGCGCTGCTTGTCCCTGCACATCGAATTGGAAGGAGCTGCTTATGGAAGCACAAATGACCCGTGAAATGATCGTCCTGCCCTCGGTCTGCGACCGGGAGATGAAGCTGTCGATCCCGGATCTGTTCGCGCAGTTTATGGACGTTGCCACCCTTCATGCCGAGCGGCTCGGCGTCGGCGCGGACGCGATGTTCGGCCGGGGGCTGTTCTGGCTCACGGTCAAGACAAAGATCCACGTCCTTCGCCGTCCTCGGATGCTGGAGACGGTTACGGTCTCCACCCGGCCGCTTGTCCCGGAGCGGGTGCGCGCCATCCGCGAGTACCGCATGGAAGCCGGCGGCGAGCTGCTGGCCGAGGGCAAAACCGAGTGGGCGGTGATCGAAACCGCCACCGGCAAGCTCTGTCCCATGACCGGAATCTTCCCGGCGGAGCTGGAGCTGGCGGCGCAGGCCCAATACCCCGCGCCTTTTGCCCGTATCAAGCCCGATTTCTCCGAAGCGGAGACCGTCGGGACGTACCGGGTGCGCGCGACGGATATCGACCTCGGCGGACACATGAACAACGTTGCCTATCTGCGCGCCGTGCTCGGCACCCTGTCCGGGACGGCCCTGTCCGACTTCCCGCAGGGGGAAATCGAAATCAGCTTCCGCACTCCCTGCTTCGAGGGCGACGTCCTCACCGTCCGCCGCCGCGAGACCGAAACCGGCTGCGAGCTGGCGGCCCTCCTGCCCGACGGAAAGCCCGCCGTACTGATCAAAGCAGAGCGGGATAGAGAATCGGCAATGGCAATCGGGATTGTAGGGGCGCTGCATTGAGCGCCCAAAGACGCGCACCCACGTTTTGACGTGGCAGGCGATTCCAAAAGCAAAAGAAGGCCGCTCCCGATTTGAAACGGAGAGCGGCCTTGCTGGCGCTTGCTTATTCGGCAAAAATCTTCTTCAGGTGGACAAAGGCGGGCAGGCCGTCCTCCTTGGGCTGCTTGGTCTCGCCCTGAATCAGAGGCAGGCAGTAGTTGATAAAATCGCGGGTGACGTAGTTGTGCTCGGGGGTGATCCAGCTCAGCGGAACCTTTTGCTCGGTGTTGGCCACGTCGGTCAGATCAAACAGGACGTAGTTGCACTTGTAGCCGTTGGTGCGGTCGCACTGGAAACCGACCATCTTGCCGGTGATGCCCGCCAGCGCGGACTCGACGGCGATCTTGCCGGAGTTGAAGCTCTCCTCAATGTCGGTGGCGGAGGCGCAGTGGGAGCCGCAGCGCTGGAGCAGGCTGAGCTCGATGCCGCGCACCTTCGCGCCGGTCTCGGCCTTGACAATGGCGGCCAGACGGGCGGCCAGACCGCCGAGCTGGGCGTGACCGAAGCCGTCGGTGCCGGATGTCTTCGCCTCGGAGACGAAGGAGCCGTCGGCGTAGTGGACGCCCTCGGACACGGCGACGAGGCAGTTCTTCTTCTCGGCGTAGACGCGCTTGACGTCTGCGAGGAACCGATCCATGTCGAAGTCCACCTCGGGCAGATAAATCAGGTCGGGTCCGTCGCCCTTTTCCCCGGCGAGGGCGGCGGCGGCGGTGAGCCAGCCGGCGTGACGGCCCATGCACTCGATGATCGTGATCATGCCCACGTCGTAAACGTGGCAGTCACGACTGACCTCCATGAAGGAGGTGGCGATATACTTGGCGGCGGAGGCGAAGCCGGGGCAGTGGTCGGTGCCGTAGAGGTCGTTGTCGAT
>CACXHI010000078.1 GCA_902767395.1 Oscillospiraceae bacterium | reverse complement strand
TGGATGTACGTGATCATAAACAGGAGTTTTTCCGTTTCCGGTACGGCGGAATGGTGGACGTTCTTTTTTTCTTATTCTTCCAATTCGACACAGCTGTTCAATGTCTTTCACGCATCCCTGCCGGTCTGGCTGGCGATCTGCCTGATCATGCTGATGGAGAAAAACAATTGCAAGGGGGCGCTGGGCGCGCTTTGTTTCGCGTACAATCCGTTTGCTACCCTTGGAATGGTACCGCTTACCATTACGGCCTGCCTGCGGAGAGACACACGGGAGAAGCGACGGGACACCGTCAGAGAGACCGTCTCTGTCCTGAATCTTGGAACGGCAGGGCTGATGCTTGTTGTTTTCGGAAGCTTTTATCTGCGCACGATGACAAACGAGGGGATCAGCCGATTTGAAGGGATCGTTTTTCGGACATGGCCCGGCTGGCGGATCGTCGGCCATTATGCTGCTTTTGTTTTTTCGGAAGTGCTGGTTTACTACCTTGCCCTGGGATGGCAGGCACGCAAAAATCGATTCTACTGGATCTGCCTTGTATCACTGTGCCTGATTCCGGTCTACAGAAGCGGATATTATAACGACTTTGCCCTGAAAACGTCGATCCCCTTTCTCTTTGTGCTGATGATCCTGCTGCTTCAGCGCTACTATGCAAGCGATCACCGCAGCAGGCAAGCCGTGATATTGACGGCACTGCTGCTGGGATTTATGACCTCGGGAGTAGAAGTGCATAGGAATGTTGTCAACACAATGAAGTATTCACGGGAAAAGTATGTATATGACCCTTTTGCCTCCTATGCCAGAATTGAGACGGGGAATGATCTTCTGGACGAGCTTTTTTCAAAACAGTATCTTGCGGCGGATACGGGGGAAACGTTCTGGGAACGGATAATCGGAAAATGAACCGATTCGTGGAAAGATAAAAAAGAGAATGAAAATTGTGGCGGAGCGGCAACGCGCCATGGAAAGTGTGGAATGAATGAATCGTATTGTACAGGAGGATCTGAGACATATCTATGAAGGCCTCACGGAGGGAGAGCGGAATCGCCTGCGGGACAGCACGGTCCTGGTCACCGGGGGCGCGGGCTTTCTGGGCTTTTCGCTTCTGGGCTTTCTGGCGGCTTATCGGGAAAAGCTGCAGATCAGAGACCTGATCTGCCTCGACAACCTCGGCGGGGAACTGCCCGGATGGCTTCGTGCGCTTTGTGACGCCGAACAGGTACGGTTTTACCGGTTCGACATCGCCCGGGATACGCTGGATATGATTCCGGATGCCGGGGAGGTGGATTACATCATCCATATGGCGTCCATTGCGTCGCCGGTTCAGTACCGGAAATACCCGATTGAGACGCTCGACGCGAATGTCTGGGGACTCCGGCGGCTTCTGGACTTCTACTGTAGCAGACGGATCCGCGGCCTGGCCTTTTTCTCAAGCAGCGAGGTTTATGGGGACCCGGCTCCGGAATGGATCCCGACCCCGGAAAACTACCGGGGCAACGTAGACTGCCAGGGACCCAGAGCATGCTATGACGAATCCAAACGCTTCGGAGAGACGATGTGCTACCTCTATGCGGAAAAATACGGGATGCCCATTACGGTCATCCGCTCCTTCAACAACTACGGACCCGGGATGCGCCTGGAGGACGGCCGGGTGGCGGCAGATTTCGCACGGGCTGTATGTGAAAACCGGGATATCGAGATTTTTTCTGACGGAACCCCGACAAGAAGCTTTTGCTATGTCAGCGATGCGGCGATCGGGTATCTCAAGTGCATGCTGCATGCATCGGAAGGGTTTGAGACCTATAACATCGGGGCAGAGGGACCGGAACTCAGCGTTTTTCAATTCGCCGGGCTGTTCCGGGGGGCCGGAAGCGAACTGGACGGCTATACCGGAGAAATCCGACTGGCTGTAAACAGGGATGCGGATTATCTGAAGAACAATCCAAACCGCCGGTGTCCGTCTATACAGAAAGCGCGGCGGAAACTGGGTTATTGTCCGTCGATCCTGCCGCAGGAGGGCATCCGACGCTATCTCAAATACCTGCAGGAGAGCAGAGAGGAGAGCACGACATGGTAACAGTGATCGGCCTGGGTTTTGTGGGCCTGACAACAGCGCTGGGCTTCGCAAAACAGGGAATACCGGTCTATGGCGTGGAGGTGGACCCCGTTCGGATAGGACAGATTGCTGCCGGGACGGTTCCCTTTCAGGAGCCGCATCCGCCGGGATGGGGAGCTGAGCGGCCTTTGCAGAATGTCGGATCTGAACATACTGAACGAGACGGTTGCCGGAGACGACAAACTGCGGTTCCAACTCTGTCTCGACGCGGAAGAGCATCTGGAGAATGTGTGCCTCAGGATGATCGTGAGCAATCGGATTGGACAGATTGTTGGAATGTCCAGCTCTGCCCCGTTTTTTGTCCAGAAGGGACGGTCTTGGCAGAGATTCGCGTTTGCAGGGAATCCGCTTGCTGCGGGTGGATATTCCTGTGATTTTGTGCTGGTGTCTTTTGATGGGACGATCCAGGTGCGGCACGATTATCTGACCCAGGTTCAGCGGTTTCGGGTGGTGGATGATCGCCTCTATTTCGGACAGCGATGGGTGGTGCGCAACTGGGGCAACAGTAGGCTTCAGCCTTTGGAAAGGG
>CACXHI010000077.1 GCA_902767395.1 Oscillospiraceae bacterium | reverse complement strand
GCATAGGCGGACGGGTGGGCCTCCGCCAGCCGGAGATAAATCTTCAGTGCCTTCTCGAACTGTTCCTTTGCGCCGTTCGGGTCGCCCAAATCACTTAGCAAAATGCCCAGATTGTTGCGGGTCCCTGCCACATCCGGCTCATAGGCGGACGGGTGGGCCTGCGCCAGCCGGAGATAAATTTTCAGCGCCTTCTCGAACTGTTCCTTTGCGCCGTTCAGGTCGCCCATTTTCCGCAGCAAAATGCCCAGATTGTTGCGGGTCGCCGCCACATCCGGCGCATAGGCGGACGGGTGGGCCTCCGCCAGCCGGAGACGAATCTCCAGCGCCTTCTCATACTGTTCCTTTGCGCCGTTCAGGTCGCCCAGATCATTCAGCAAATTGCCCAGATTGTTGCGGGTCCCTGCCACAGCCGGCGCATAGGAAGCATTCTCCCTGGCAAGCGACTGGAACGCCTGCAAGGCAGACCGGTATTGCGCCTCAGCTTGCGCAAAGGATCTGTTTTCGGCATAGAGCCTTCCCAGCAAGTTGTCCAGCGCTGCCCGCTTTTCGGCGGAGACGCCGTCCCGCGCCTGATAGCCCCGCAGCCGTTCCCCCACGGGAATTGCCGTGCGGTAGTCCTTCTCCTCGCGCAAGAAATCCGTATAGTCATAGAGCAGCTCCAGCTCCGTCTGATACCGCTCCGCCAGTCCCACCGCCCGTGCGTAGACCTGGCGCAGCTCCGCCACGGTTTCCGGGCTGACCGGCTTGGCGCGGAGCAGGCGAATCCGCAGACGGTCCTCCTCCAGCAGGATGCGGATGCGGTCTCGCCCCGCCGCCATCTGGGCCTCGGCCAACTGCTCCTCCCGATCCCGGTCCTCGTCGCGCAGGAGCTGCAGCGCCTTGTCCGCTTCTCCTGCCTCCACAAGCTGCCTTGCCCTGCGCAGGCGGTCGGAGATCGGCTTCCCGTCCGCGCCGATGCGCATGACGGCTTCGGAGAGGTTCAGAAGCTCCCGTTCCATGCGGCGCTGCTCGGTGCGCAGCGCCTCCAACTGACGGTCCAGCACAAGCCGACGCACCGGCTCCGCACCGCCTTCCTCTCCGAATTCCTCGGCCTGCATTTCCTGCACCAGCTCCGCCTGCTTCTGCTGCACCTGCCGCAGTTCACGACTGCCGGAAAAGGCAGGAAGATGCTCCGTGGACAGGACGGGCTGCCCGCGCAGGGAAATCTGCCCATCCTGCGCTTCCGGCCGATCCAGCCAGCCGCCGCGCTGAAGCTCCAGCATGACGTTGAGCTTCACGGTGTCAAGGTGGACAAAGTAGTTGGGATACTGCTTCAAATCCTCCCGAAGGTGCCGCAGAAAGTCGCAGACAGACGCCTCCTGCTCGTTCTCCTCGCGCTGCAAAAACCACGGGAAGACGGATGGGGTTCCCTGCTCGCAGCAGCTTTCCCACGCCACGTCAAACTCATGTCGGGAGATCGCCCCCAGACGTTTGCCGACCAGAAGATAAAAGAGCTGACTCTGCCGAATCTGCGCGTCAAATTCCCCCTGCTTGCCGCCGGGTCTGGCCGCGGCGGACTGGTGTTCGCAACGGATGCAGTGCAGCTTTACCCGATCCTTATACAGCTCTTCCAGCTCCTCGACAAAAGTATAAAGCTTATCCCGCTCCTCGGAAAACTCATTGATGGAGGAAGCCAGAAACAGCTCCACCTGCCTGATCTCCGCCATGGCGCGCACACTCCTTTCGTCCGGACGCCGTCCTCATCGCCCGCCGGGGCGCTTATTGCCCCTTCCCGTTCCAGTTGCCTGTGGCGGCAGCGGTCAGGTAGGCGTTGATGAAGCCGTCAATGTTGCCGTCCATCACCGCATTGATGTTGGTGCTTTCAAAGCCCGTGCGGGCGTCCTTCGCCAGCGTGTAGGGCATAAAGACGTAGTTGCGAATCTGGGAACCCCATTCAATTTTCTGCTGCACGCCCTTGATGTCGGAAATCTTGTCGTAGTGCTCGCGCTCCTTGATCTCAACGAGCTTGGATTTCATCATCCGCAGGCAGGTTTCCTTGTTCTGGAACTGGCTGCGCTCCTGCTGGCAGGCCACCACAATGCCCGTGGGCTTGTGGATCAGCCGGACGGCGGAGGAGGTCTTGTTGATGTGCTGGCCGCCTGCGCCGGAGGAACGGTAGACCTGCATTTCGATGTCCTCGGGCCGAATCTCCACGTCCACGTCGTCGGTAATCTCGGGGATGACCTCGACTGCGGAGAAGGAGGTGTGCCGCCGGGCCTGCGCGTCAAAGGGAGAGATGCGCACCAGCCGATGCACGCCGTGCTCGGATTTCAGGAAGCCGTAGGCGTTCGGCCCCTCCACTAAGATATCGGCGGATTTCAGCCCGGCCTCTTCGCCCTCGATATAGTCGAGAATCTTGTAGGTAAAGCCGTGGCGCTCGGCCCAGCGCGTGTACATCCGGTAGAGCATCTGGCACCAGTCCTGCGCCTCGGTGCCGCCTGCGCCGGCGTGGAAGCTCATCAGCGCGTTGTTGCTGTCATAGTCGCCGGTCAGAAGGGTTTCCAGCCGGGCGTCCTCCATCTCGGCCTCCAGCTCCGCGAAGCCCGTTTGCAGCTCCTCGAGCATGGATTCGTCGTTTTCCTCCAGCGCCATCTCGCAGATCGTGTACAGGTCCTCCCAGCGGGCGGTCATCTTGGCAAAGCTCGCGCACTTGGCCTCCAACTGCTTCGTCTTGACCATGATCTTCTGGGATTTCTCGGGGTCGTCCCAGAAGCCGGGGGCCTCCGCCATTGCGTGCAGCCGCTCCAGCTCTTCTGTCGCGCCGTCGATGTTCAGCGAGGCCCGCAGATCCGTCAGCTTGGGCGAAAGATCATTCAATTTGACCTTATAATCTTCAAACTCGATCATAATATCGTCTCCGTGTATAAAATTTCCAAATTATTATACCGGATGCAAACCGGTTTGTAAAGAGTTTTCTTCCACGCATATCGCAAAAGCCCCCGGATGACTCCGGGGGCTTTGCCACAGGGCGAGAGGCCCTTAGTTGTTGCGGTAGTAGTTGATCAGGCAGCCGTCCACGATGATCTGGCGCTCGTCCTCGGTCAGACCGCCGAGGGAGAGCTTGATCTCCTTCACAGTGCCGTCGGCCTTGACAACGTAAGCGGAGAAGTTGTCCTTGGCTTCCAGAACGGCCTCGCGGACGCCGGGAACGAAGACGTAGTCGCCCAGCTCAAAGGCCTCGGGCTCTTCGCAGAGGAAGGGAACCATGCCCCAGTTGATGCAGTTGGAGCGATAACGCTTGGTGGCGTAGGAACGGGCGAGGTTGGCGGAAGCGCCCATCACGCGCTGGCAGGAGGCAGCCTGCTCACGGGCAGAGCCGTCGCCGGGGCAGTTGGCGTAGATGGTGGAGCCGATGTCGGTGCCTTCGCGGTC
>CACXHI010000076.1 GCA_902767395.1 Oscillospiraceae bacterium | reverse complement strand
CGACCTGACCTACCTCTTCATCGCGCACGACCTGTCGATCGTCCGCTTCATCTCCGACCGTATCGTGGTCATCTACAAGGGACGGATCATGGAAATCGCGGAGACCGAAGAGCTGTTTGCCTACCCTCTGCATCCCTACACCAAGTCCCTGATCTCCGCCATTCCGATTCCCGATCCCCGGATCGAGAAGGACAAGAAGCTCTTCATCTATGACAAGAGCATGCACGACTACTCCACGGAGCAGCCCGAGCTGATGGACATCGGCAACGGACACATGGTGTTCGGCAGCCCCTCCGAGATCGAAAAGTACAAAAAGATTCGGTTCGGCTGATCGGAAACAGACACACAACCATGCAGAACCCCGGTTCTGCATGGTTGTTCTTTCACGTGAACAGAAGGGATGCGACGCAAAAGCGCCGCAGAGGAAGCTATGAAACGTAAACACGATCTTTCCAAGGCCATCGACGTCAATCAGCCTCTGGACAGCAAAAAACTGATTATCCGCTTTGTGGCCTTTGCCATCTGCTTTGTTGTTGCCGTCGGCGCCGCGGTGCTTGCCATCAAGCAGCTTAACCACGTCGAGCCGGGAATGCAGACGATCGAGGCCGAGCCGGACAATGACGTGCAGCGCTATCAGAACGGCGTCCACTTTCAGCATTTTTTTGACGGCGACTCCGCCGCGATCCGTCTCGGCGTCAAGACGCTCACCAGCCTCTACTCCGACGCGCTCAAGGACGTTTACTGCCAGTTGAATCCGCGCGAGACCTATGAGGGCCGGTCCAACCTCGCAAGCCTGAATCAGAATCAGGGCAGAGAGGTGCAAATCTCCCAGCCGCTCTACGCCATGCTCCAGAAGGCGGACGCGCTGAGCAGCGAGGGCGTCTTCAACCTCTATGCCGGGGCGCTCTACGCCGAGTGGGAGGCCCTGCGCTATCAGTACGAGCCTGCCGCCGGCGACCCCGTCAACGATCCGAATGAGGCCGCTTTGCTGAAGCGGCTGGTCGAGGCGACTTCCAACCGTTCTAATTTCTCGCTGGAGTTTCTGGACTGGGACAGCGGCACGGTGCGCTTCACCGTCGATCAGAGCTATTTGAAGCTGCTGGAGGAGCTGGACCTCACCGACGCGCCGATCCTCGACTTCAACGTGCTGACCGACGCCGTCAAGCTTGAAATGGTTGCCGACCGCCTGAAGGAGCAGGGCTACGACTCCGGCTATCTCTACACCGACAGCGGCCTGACCCTGACCCTGCCGCGCTTCGAGCAGAACATGCAGTTCGTCGTCTATGGGCAGTTGGACGGGCAGGGAGCGATGGCCGCCGCCTACCCCGTCTTCCGCAACGCCGCCGCCGTGAATCTGCACGCCTTCGCGCTGGAGGGCGAGGAGGGCTTCTACAGCGTGGAGCAGGGCGGGAAGACCCTCCTGCGCCACCCGTGGCTCCCGGCGGACGGAAGGTTCCGGGACTGCCTGCTCTCCGCCTTTGTCGTCAGCGACGAGCCGAACGCGGTGGACACCATGATGGACTGTCTGCGCCTCTTCGCCTGCGACGACGAAGCCGCCCTGCATACCCTCGCCGCCTCGCTGCCCGAGGACGTGGCCTACCTCCTGCGCACCGAGCCCCAGACCGTCCATGTCTTCGGCGCCGACTTCACAGCCAACGAAGCCGCAGGCTTCCGCCTTGCGCCATAGCGTCTGCAATCTGCGCTTTGCACAGATTGCAGACCGGAACGCAAGCCCTTTTTTACAAAAAAGGCTTGCGTTTTTCGTGAAATCTGACTATAATAAGAGTCTATACAAAACACAAGGAGGATTTTCGTCATGTGTGAAAAGTGCAAAGACAAATACTTTATCACCACCCCCATTTACTATCCGTCCAGCCGTCTGCATATCGGCCACGCCTACTGCACCGTGGCGGCCGACGTGATGGCCCGGTATCAGCGAATGCGGGGCAAGGACGTCGTCTTCCTCACCGGTACCGACGAGCACGGCCAGAAGATCGAGAACAAGGCCAGGGAAGCCGGCGTGACCCCGAAGGAATTCGTGGATCGGATCGTCGAAGGGGAAAAGGGCGTCAAGGACCTCTGGAAGCTGATGAACATCTCCAACGACCGCTTTATCCGCACCACCGACGAAAACCACGTCAAGGCCATTCAGCGAATCTTCCGCCGGATGTATGAGAACGGCGATATTTATAAGGGCAAGTATGAGGGCTGGTACTGCACCCCCGACGAGAGCTTCTGGACCGAGAGCCAGCTTGTGGACGGCAAGTGCCCCGACTGCGGGCGGGAGGTCGTCCGGGCCTCCGAGGAGGCCTACTTCTTCCGGGCCAGCAAGTATGCCGACCGGGTGCGCAAGCTTTTGACCGAGACGGATTTTCTGGAGCCCAAGAGCCGCGTCAACGAGATGGTGAATAACTTCATCGATTGCGAGGGCGGCTT
>CACXHI010000075.1 GCA_902767395.1 Oscillospiraceae bacterium | reverse complement strand
GAAATTGCTGAGTCCGTTGCCCTTAGTGATGGAACTCTGGCCTTCCATCTCCACTACATCCACGGCAGTAATGAAAGATGCATCCTGACTGAAATAGTCATAGATCGGTACATCCCGCATGACATACTTGTTATACTGGTCCGCACGGACTGTCAGTTTGTAATACTGGGTCTTTGTCGCAGGGTCATATTTATAGGCGCTCTTTGAGACATAGATCTGATTCATGAATGTGCCGGTATCGCTGTCATAAGCAGGCAGCGGATGACCGTCTTCATCCACCATTTCGTCGCCCACCGCATACGCCGTGTTATTGACTTTGCGCCGGTTTGCCGCCGCCGAACTCGGTGTTGTGTCCTTTTCTGCCTGTACCTGCTCATCCACTTTAGACTTGTCGATCTTTGCCGTCAGCGTAATATCCACATATTCGCTGCGCTCGAGAGTGCCCAGATTCCACCCCTTTGTTTCGTAACCGCTGTGGCCGTAGATATCCTTCGGGTTCAGACCGGAAATCTCTGTTACCTGACCGGTGATATCCACCTTCTTGTCGCCCTTGGTCACTTTGACCAGTGTGATACTGTCCTTGACCACATTATCCGTGGTGAACAGATCCGTCAGTTTCACATTTTCGATCGGATCCGTATTATCGTCCCCTGCAGCCACACGGATGGTATACGTCATGATATCTCTGTCCGTGCCGGTGAAAATGATCGCGCCGCGGTAATCTTTATTGAGCTGCTTATCCACGCTCAGTTCGCGCACCACAGGGATCGCATCAAACTCGCATAAAACCGGCAGATTACCAAAATAGAGCACATACGGGCCGCCGTCCGTTTTGATCTTAAAGCTGTCAAAATTACCGTTCACGCTCACGGCAGCGGACTTGATGGACCCCTGCACCTCCCCGATGTATTCATCATCAAAACGAAGCGTGAGTTTTCCGTCGGCGATCGTCCATGTGCCGACGCTGCCATGCGTTCTTCCCCATTTGGTCGTCGGGTCATTCAGCGGCCCGCTCCAGCTTTGTCCGCCGTTGCCGATCACTGCCGGCACTGTGCAAGTAAAGGTGTCCCCGGGATTTGCCAGTTCGTTCCCCAGAACTGCCTCCATATTAAAATTCAATGAGAAGGAAAGATCGCCGTTCCGGTCTATCTTTCCAAGGTTGACCGGCGCATCCTCCAGCGTATAACTCTTTCCATTGACCGTCAGGCTGAAAGCGTCGATATAGTTGTCCAGAGAGAATGTCTTTTCTCCTTCTGCAGGCTCACTCAGTGGTGCCTCTTCATCCGTTTGGGCCTCCTCCTGCGCATTCTCTTCTGCCTTCTCTTCGCTGTCCGCATCCTGCTCTTCCGCAGGAGCCATCTCCTCGTCGGCCACAGGAGCCGTTCCCTCCTCTGCCAAAGGATCCGTTTCCTCGCCCGGTGCCGGCACAGCTGCTTCCGCCCCGGGTGATGTTTCCACCTGGCTGCTGCCAGCGAATGCCCAATCGCCGGTGCCGAACAACATCAAAAACGACAGTATGACAACTGCCGCACGCATACCATAAGAAACACCTCTTCTTTTCATATTCTCCCCTCTCAGTCAGAACGGTGCTGCAGCCGCTGACGATCAACTAGATAAGAACACGGGTGCCGGTAAGGGGATTGCTGCCTTTCCTATTTATTGCCATCAATCCTTTTACTGGTAATTATCAGTTTATCACACCGATCGCTGATAAATGTGTAAAACGATTGTTTTTTTCGGCGATTACGCATAATTGGCATATCGAGCGAACTAAAAAAGCGCTTCCCGGTTGTTAAAAGCCAGAAGGAAGCGCTTTCGCTCATACTATGCCGTTTCGAGGGGACTGGTAGTCCTGCTATTTGTTGGAGCGTCTCCAGATGTTCATCTTCTCAGCTTCCTGGATCAGTTCTTCACGGAAGTCAGGATGCGCGATGCCGATCAGTGCCTCTGCTCTCTCCCAGGTGCTCATGCCCTTGAGGTTGACCATGCCGTACTCGGTGACGACATACTGCACGCAGCTGCGCGGGCAGGTGACGATGGAGCCCTGATTCAACGTCGGCAGGATGCGGCTCTTGACGTTGCCCTGCTTGTCGGTCATCGTGGAGGACATGCAGATGAAGCTCTTGCCGCCGTTGGACAG
>CACXHI010000074.1 GCA_902767395.1 Oscillospiraceae bacterium | reverse complement strand
CAATTTGAGGACCTGATTGCAAAAATTCGCTCGATGCGTTGCATCTACCGGATGCTAGTGACTAGTCACTAGTCACTAGTCACTGATGCCTAGTCACTGATGCCTTTTGCACACGAAGTCCTCGTTTTGCGACTAAAACCTTTTTATTTTCTAATCAGCCGCCGCCGGCTGATTTTTCTTATTTTAGGAGGCAAAAAGCATCTTACTTCTTGTTGACCTCCTTATCTAAGTTTTCAGATAATCTTTTGAATACAACATCGTATTCCGTGTATTGCCCGGATGATTTCTCCGCTTTTAGGCTCGCGTCGGTATTGTCATAAACAAGCTCGCTGATAAATAGAGAATTGTGATAATAAACGTATTCCATATTCCTTATATGCACATTAGTATCGAACGCGCTGCGCTGCGCGTCGATGTCTACCGTTTGTGATTCAACGAACATTGCGGTTTTCTCTTTGTAGTAATCTACTCGATAATAAACGTCATATTCTTTCAAATTGTTACTTGGCACAAAGTAGTGTCCCAAGTATGTATTCATAAGAACGCACTTATCCAAGAGTTTTGAAATATCGTCCTTTGTCTGCATATTGTAGTTCTTTGCTATGACGGTTATTTCGCTTGCGCAGTAGTTCCTTTTCATCGAGTAGGATATGTTTTCTTCGTCAAAGCACCTCTCAATAAAATCTATTACTGCCGTATTTGCAATACCATTCAGCCTGATAAACACGGTTCCGACAAATCTCGGCTTGTTCTGAATGCCCTTGAGGCGTTTGAAAAGCTTGATGCCCGACGCCGAATCATAAAAGTTGATTTTGTCCGGGTCTTCCTCTTTTTCTTTTGTTGTCTTCTCTGTCCTTGCTGCCGATTGAATTTCATAGTGATTTTCAACCTTCACAATTTCAAAGCGTTTGCCGTTAGCCTTGAAGCAAGGAAATCTGTCGGCCTTTTCGTCATTTGTAAGGATATGACAACAGACCAAATTGTGATCTGCTGTTTTTCCGCCTCTGCTCTGTGGGAGGATGTGATCGACATTCCACCCAAATTCGCTGTTGCGGTCATTGTAAGCGCCTTTCGCAATTTCACGTCCGGCAAAATCCTTCACCCTGGTTTGCTTGCCGTAAGTCTTACTCCATAAGCGCATGGCTGTTTCTCGGTTTAAGTCCATAACAAAAATTGTCTTTTCCATTGATCGTTTCAAAGAAAGACACCCGTGCCTCCTATAATAAAGTCAATCTGATAAAGCATGTGACTGATCATAGGGCGGCCTATCACTATCAACCTCAAAGGGCAATCCTCTTAATAGTATTACAGAAGATTAACCAGTCAGCTTTCTTTTGAAAGTGTTCAGTTTATCAAATTGCCTTTACATTTTAGCATTATTTTTTGTTCTTGTCTACACGTCCAAGCAAAAATATTGAGATAGTTTACAGATTTATCATAGATTTCGCACAATCCCCGATTGACATTTCCGGATAGTTTTGATAAAATGATAGAGGATGTTGGACATCCTTGTTGAGTTGTCCGACAACCTCCCCGTCTGATCCCGTCCGGTCAGACAGGCGCGGGTCCGTCTTTGGCGGGTCCGACCAACGTGGAAAGGAACGCGGTCTATGAAAACCTATTGGGTCCTGGTTGGGAGCTTCGGCAGTGGAAAAAGCGAGCTGGTCTTGAATCTGGCGCTGGAAAAGGCTAAGGAGGGTCCCTGCACCGTCGTGGACCTGGACGTCATCAACCCCTACTTCCGCACCAGTGAGCGCGGCGACGTGCTGGAGCCGGCCGGGGTCGAGCTGATCATGCCGCCCTTCGCGCTGGACAAGATCGAAATTATGTCCCTGTCGGCCAGAGTCTACTCGGCCTTCTCCCCCGGCGAGGGGAACGTCATCTTCGACATCGGCGGCGACGACGTGGGCTCCATCGCCCTGGGCCAGTACAAGGCCCGCTTCGACCAGATCCCGCCCGAACGGCTCAACGTGCTGTTCGTGGTCAATCCCATGCGGCCCACCGCCGCGGATTTCGACAGCGCGATGGACACGCTGGCCAAAATTCAGTACGTCTCCCGGCTGAACGTGACGGGCATCGTCAACAACGCCAACCTGTCCGTGGAAACGGACGCCAGCCATCTGGCCGAGGGCTACGCGCTGATGCGGCAGCTCTCCGAGGCCACCGGGATCCCCGTCTGGGGCACCGTCGGCACCGAGGACGTGCTGCGCTCCTTCCGGCAGTATGCCGAGGCGCAGGGCCTGGACCCGAAATATATCGGCAGATACCAGCCCATTGAGATCTTGATGCACCGAAGCTGGGAGAAATTCCTGGCCGAAGGGCTGTAGGGACGGCACCCTGCCGTCCGTATCCCCCGTAGGGGCGGTCATTGGCCGCCCGCGTCCCCCGTTCTGGCGGAATTGACAATTGACAGGTGACAGTTGACAATTTGCTGGCCACCCATCCCGTGGCGCACAGTTAAGTGACGGCCCAAATATGCAAGCCGAGGCGCAGCATATTTGGCTGCCGGAACTTATGCAGAGCCGTGCGCCGCTACCGAAATCTTGATCCCCGATCCCTGATCCTTGATCCCCGATCCTTGATCCTTGATCCCCGATCCCTGATCCCCGATCCCTGATCTCTGAACCACGTCGTTAATATTGGAACCCACCAATTTATCGAAACAAACGAAAGCGAGGAAATGCCATGACTAAAGTCACCATTCACGAAGACGTGTGCAAGAGCTGCGGCCTTTGCGTGCGCCTGTGCCCCAAGGGCGTGCTGGCTCCCCAGACGTCCCACCTCAACGTCAAGGGTTATTACCCGGTTGAAGTGGCCCATCCCGAGGACTGCATCGGCTGCCTGTCCTGCGCAATGACCTGCCCGGACGTTGCCATCGAGATCGAGAAATAAGGAGGAAACTTGTATGGCTAAAAAACTGATGAAGGGTTGCGAGGCCATTGCCGAGGCCGCAATCCAGGCGGGCTGCCGCTACTTCTTCGGCTACCCCATCACCCCGCAGAACGACATTCCCGAGTACATGTCCCGGCGTCTGCCCCAGGTGGGCGGCTGCTTCCTGCAGGCCGAGAGTGAGCTTGCGGCCATCAACATGGTTTACGGTGCTGGCGGCGCCGGCGCCAGAGCGATGACCTCCTCCTCCTCCCCCGGAATCTCCCTGAAGCAGGAAGGCATCTCCACCTGCGCTGCCGCTGAGGTTCCCTGCGTCATCGTCAACATGATGCGCGGCGGCCCCGGTCTGGGCAACATTCAGGCCTCTCAGGGCGACTACTTTCAGGCGGTCAAGGGCGGCGGTCACGGCGACTACCGCTGCGTGGTCTACGCTCCCTCCTCCATTCAGGAAACCGTGGACATGATGCCCAAGGCGTTCGACACTGCCGACGCCTACCGCATCCCCGTCATCATCCTTGCCGACGGTCTGATCGGCCAGATGATGGAGCCTGTTGAGCTGCACATGAACCCCAACCCCACCATGCCCGAGAAGCCTTGGGCCTGTCAGGGCTATGACCCCAAGGGCGACCGTCCCCGTTCGGTCATCAACTCTCTGTACATCGAGACCGAGATCCTCGACGATCTGATGACCCGCCTCAACGCCCGCTATGACGTCATCCGCGAGAAGGAAGTCATGGTGGAGAAGTATCGCACTGAGGGCGCTGAGTTCGTGCTCTGCGCTTACGGCACCGTGGCCCGCGTCTGCAAGGCCGCTGTCCGCATTCTGGAGGAAAAGGGCGTCAAGTGCGGTCTGGTCCGTCCGATCACCCTCTGGCCCTTCCCCACGAAGGACGTTCACGACGTCATCGCGCAAAGCAGCGTCAAGGGCGCTCTGACCGTGGAAATCTCCAACGGTCAGATGGTCGAGGATATTCGTCTTGCCGTCAACGGCGAGAAGCCTGTGGACTTCATGGGCAAGGGCGGCAGCATCATCCCCACTGCGGAAGAGATTGCCGATCGCGTAATGGAAATCATGAGGAGGGCATAAGAGTATGGAGACTGTTTTCAAGAGAACTCCCGTTTTGACGCCGGTTCCGTTCCACTACTGCCCCGGCTGCGGGCACGGCATCGTGCACCGTCTGGTTGCCGAGGTCATTGAGGAGCTTGGGATTCAGGAAAAGAGCGCCGGCGTCGCTCCCGTCGGCTGCGCCGTGTTCATGTACAACTACATGGACATTGATATGTACGAGGCTGCCCACGGCCGCGCTCCCGCGGTTGCCACCGGCTTCAAGCGCGTCCATCCCGACAAGTACATCTTCACCTATCAGGGTGACGGCGACCTTGCCTCCATCGGCACCGCTGAGATCGTCCACGCTGCCCACCGCGGCGAGAAGATCACCACCATCTTCATCAATAACGCTATCTATGGCATGACCGGCGGCCAGATGGCCCCCACCACGCTGGTCGGTCAGAAGACCACCACCTCTCCCTATGGCCGCCAGAAGGATCACTGCGGCGAGCCCATCCGCATTGCGGAGATGCTGGCTACCATCAACGGCTCCGCTTTCATCGCCCGTACCGCGCTGAACAACGCCGCCAACATCCGCAAGACCAAGGCTGCCATCAAGAAGGCGTTCCAGATGCAGATCGAGGGCAAGGGCTTCTCTCTGGTCGAGGTTCTGTCCCCCTGCCCCACCAACTGGGGCAAGTCTCCTGCGGAGTCGATGGATTGGCTTCAGGACAACATGATCCCCTACTATCCTCTGGGCACTTTTAAGGAGGTTTAAGTCATGGTTGAAAGAAACATTTTCGCCGGTTTCGGCGGTCAGGGCGTTCTGCTGATGGGTCAGCTTTTGGCGGCTGCCGGCATGATGGAAGGCAAGAACACCTCTTGGATCCCCTCCTACGGCCCTGAGATGCGCGGCGGCACGGCGAACTGCTCCGTCATGCTGTCCGAAGAGGAGATTGACTCTCCCCTCGTCACCCGTCCCACCTCCCTCATCGTGATGAACCGTCCCTCTCTGGAGAAGTTCGAGGACGCCGTCGTTCCCGGCGGTTCCATCTTCGTCAACAGCTCCATGATCGACATTAAGGTTCAGCGCACCGACGTGAATGCCTATTACGTCCCCTGCACCGAGATTGCGACCGAGCTTGGAAACCCCAAGGTTTCCAACATGATCATGCTGGGCGCTTACCTTGGCAAGTCCAAGTGCGTCGAGGTTGAGACGGTTCTTCAGGCCCTGCTGGAGAAGCTCGGCGAGCGCAAGGCCAAGCTGATCCCGCTGAACCGCGAGGCTCTGCTGCGCGGCGCTTCCTGCATCGAATAAGCTTTCGCGGGAAGTCTTTCCACAACCTGACCGGCTGTGTGCAAGACTTCCCGCATCTTTGCGAAAAAGGAGGAATCACCCATGCCCCAGTTTATTTCGGCCGCGGAGGCGGTCAAGCTAATCCGTGACGGAGACACGGTGATCTACAACAACTTCCTTGGCATGTACAACTGTGAGCAGCTCTCCGCTGCCCTCAACGACCGGTTCAGAGCCGAGGGCCATCCCAAGGATCTGACCATCTACTGCACCGCCGGTCTCGGCGGCTGGGCGCCCAACACGGTCTGTGAGCAGATCGTCACGATGGGCGCGGTCAAGACCCTGTATCTGAGCCACTACGCCTCCATGCCCGTCACGGCACAGATGGTGCTGGACAATCAGATCGAGGCTTACAACCTGCCTTTCGGCGTCATGTCCCACGCCGTTCGCGCCGCTGCCAGCGGTCAGGACTACATCATCTCCGACGCCGGTTTGAATCTTTTCGTCGATCCCAAGTACAAAGGCTATCAGCTCAACGAGCGCTCCAAGGAGGAGCTGGTCGAGGAAATCTGGATCGACGGCAAGCGCCGCCTGAAATACAAGACCCCGAAGCCCGACGTGGCCCTCATCAAGGCCAGCTCCGCCGACAGTCTCGGCAATATTTCGATGGAGAACGAGCCGGTCGTCGGCGATCCGCTGTCGATTGCGCAGGCCACCAAGCGCCGCGGCGGCAAGGTCATCGTGCAGGTTGAAAAGGTGCTCGATGCTCCCCGCCGTCCCATCGAGGTGATGATCCCCGCCGTTCTGGTGGATTACATCTGCGTGACCCCCGAACAGACCCAGATTCAGGGCATTGCCGGCTCCGATCCGCATTTTGCAGGCGACGTTCCCATGACGGACGCAGCGCTTGTGGAGTACGCGAAGGGCCACGCCTCCACGAATCCCAAGGACTTCGCCAAGCGTTTGATTGCCGAACGAGCGGCCAAGGAGCTTAAGCCCGGCGACGTGGTCAACATCGGCGTCGGCGCTCCGGAATTTGTGGCAGTGGAGGCCGCGCGCGTCGGGATGCTGCCGCAGGTTGCCCTGACGGTGGAGGCCGGTTCCATGAAGGGTCTGCCGATGGGCGGTCTGGCCTTCGGCGCTGCCATGGGGACGCAGGCCGTCTGCACCACGGCGGAGCAATTCGATCTCTATGACGGCGGCGGCTTGGACATCTGCTTCATCGGCGCGCTGGAGATTGACAAAGAAGGCAACGTCAACGGCCACTACAACCCCAAGAAGCTTTCCGGCATCGGCGGCTTTATCAACATCACCCAGTTCACCCACCGTGTGGTGTTCTGCACCACCTTCTCTGCCGGCGGTCTGGAGATTGCCAAGGACGAGAACGGTCTGCACGTTGTGAAGGAAGGCAAGTTCCTCAAGTTTGCCGAGCACGTCACTGCGCTGAGCTTCTCCGCGCAGAACGCGCACGACAACAAGCAGGAGGTCACCTATGTGACTGAGCGCTGCGTATTCCGTCTGGGCGAGCACGGTCTGGTTCTCACTGAGGTTGCCAAGGGCATCGACGTGAAGAAGGACATTCTTGATCTGCTTCCCTTCGAGGTCAAGGTCGCGGACCGGCTCATCGAGTTCTGATCCGGCGTTCGGCAGTCAGATGCGATATGCCATACGGAAATAACGCGCTGTCCGTCCGGATTGCAGATCAGTTGACGGACATGATTGCGAACCACCGCTTTCTTCCGGGGGATAAGCTTCCGAACGAGATCGAATTGGCCGACGAGCTTCAGGTCAGCAGAACCACCCTGCGGGAGGCGCTGCGAATCCTGACTACCCGCGGGCTGGTCGAGGTCCGGCGCGGGGTCGGCACCTTTGTCACGCAGAGCAAGCGCATCCACGCCGACTACGACGTTCTGAAGATTCAGAACACCAACGTCACGGCGAAGGAGCTCTATGAAATGCGGCTGATGTTTGAGCCGCAGGCCGCTTACTACGCCTGCCTCCGGGCCAGTGACGAGGAGTTGGAGACTATCTTCCGTTTCGGAGAGCTCGACGAGGCAATGATCCTCCGAAGCGACCCCCAATGGGATGAAAGCGAACAGCAATTCCACAATTCCATCGCCTCTGCAACGCACAACCAGTTTATTACCGCCCTGCTCCCCATCTTTAACCGGGCGATTCATCAGGGCGTCATTCTTGCCAATGAATCCCCCGAGGTTTCTCAAATGACCCTGCACGACCATCGGGTTTTGATGGACTATCTCCGGGACCGGAACCCCGAGGGCGCAAAGACGGCAATGTATCTTCACATCATCAATACCATGCGGGCATTTCATATCCCGCTGGATTGATACAGGCACCGCGCCGTGCGTCGATGCTTCGACCAAGGCCGTGCCTGCGCAATACACGCATTCATTATTTCACATCAAAGGAGAAATCATCGTGAAAGGTCTTACCATTACCAAAACCGAGCATCCCAAGGAAAAGCCCGCAAAGGGTCAGAAGCTGGGCTTCGGCTCCGTCTTCACCGATCACATGCTGATCATGGAGTACACCCGCGGTCAGGGTTGGCATGACGCCCGCATTGTTCCCTACGGCAACATCAGCCTGAGCCCCGCCGCCACCTGCTTCCACTATGCGCAGGAGACCTTCGAGGGCATGAAGGCCTACCGTGCCGAGGACGGTCGCATTCTTCTGTTCCGGCCCGAGGAGAACTTCAAGCGCCTGAACCTCTCCAACGAGCGTCTCTGCATCCCCGCTCTGGACGTGGACTTCTGCATCGAGAGCCTGAAGGAGCTGGTCATGCTCGACAAGGATTGGATCCCCGAGGACAAGGAAGCCTCCCTGTACATCCGTCCCTTCGTCATCGGCAACGAGGCGAAGCTCGGCGTCAAGGAAGCCGACAATTACATCTACTGCGTCCTGCTCAGCCCCTCCGGCGCTTACTATGAGAACGGCCTGAAGCCCGTTCCCATCTACGTTGAGGAAGAGTACGTCCGTGCGGTTCGCGGCGGCACCGGCTTTGCCAAGACCGGCGGCAACTATGCCTCCTCCATGAAGGCCCAGTCCATCGCCCATGAGAAGGGCTATTCTCAGGTTCTGTGGCTCGACGGCGTGGAGAAGAAGTACATCGGCGAGGTTGGCGCCATGAACATCTTCTTCGTCGTGGACGGCGAGGTTCTGACCCCCGAGCTGGACGGCTCCATCCTCTCCGGCATCACCCGCAAGTCCATCATCGCCCTGCTGCGCGACAAGGGCTACAAGGTCACTGAGCGCAAGATCACCATTCAGGAAATCGCGGACGCCTATGACGCCGGCAAGCTGCAGGAAATCTTCGGCACCGGCACCGCCGCCGTCATCAGCCCGGTGGGCGAGCTCAAGTGGGGCGACAAGGTCATGAAGATCAACAACGGTGAAATCGGTGAGATTTCCATGTGCGCTTACAAGACCCTGACTGACATCCAGTGGGGCCGTGCAAAGGGTCCCGAGGGCTGGTCCATCGAAATCGGCAGAGAGTAAGCCCATCCACTCCTTGCTTGGGGGCTGGAAATCGCCCCCAAGCAGAGACATGCACTCTAAAATCGGGTAGGATGTCACCCATTCGTTGAGTGACCGTCCTCCAACACCACCGTGCGTACGGTTCCGTACACGGCGGTTCAATCGCATAAGTGCAGGGACTCGTACCTGTCGGATAGGCTAAACTACTACGACCTCTGCTGACTTCTCGCAGTTCGTTGTTACTACGGCTTTCTTCAGATTCCGCCTCGCGACGGACACCCTTGCCTTTGGCT
>CACXHI010000073.1 GCA_902767395.1 Oscillospiraceae bacterium | reverse complement strand
TGTCCTAAAACGGAGTCCGAGCTGCGTGAGGTCTATACCTTTTGTGAAGCGGTGGGGGCTCAAGTCCACATTTTGGGCGGTGGAACAAACATTTTGGCTCCCGATCACGGCGTTTCCGGTGTGGTACTCTCGACACGTGGATTGGATTCGTTAGAGATGAATGGGAACAAGACTGTTACCGCCGGGGCGGGCGTGCCCCTCGCGCGGTTGGCAATCTTTGCCCAGCAGCACGGCTTGACGGGGTTGGAGTTTGCGCACGGCATTCCCGGCACGGTTGGCGGCGGAATGTACATGAACGCTGGTGCATACGGCGGAGAATTGATGCAGGTTGCGGTTTCTGCCCGCTTTCTGACGCCCGACGGCAAGGTTCTGACCCTGACGGGCGAGGAAATGGGACTCGGCTATCGGCGCAGTGCCTTCATGGGAATGCAGGGAGTGATTGTATCTGCAACCTTTTGCCTTATGCCGGGAGATCCCGAAATCATTCGGGACCGGATGCGGGAGTTGATGGAAAAGCGCAGGGCTTCTCAGCCCTTGGAGCTTCCCTCGGCGGGCTCCACATTCAAGCGCCCAGTTGGCGGCTACGCCGCTGCTTTGATTCAGGACGCCGGCTTAAAAGGACTTCGCGTCGGCGGCGCGGCGGTCTCTGAAAAGCATTCCGGGTTTGTCGTGAACCTTGGAGGGGCCACCTGCGCTGACGTGCTGGAGCTGATTGCTCAGGTTCAGGCGCGGGTGCAGGCCGCCTCCGGGATCCGGCTGGAGCCGGAGGTTCGGATCTGGCAGGAGTGAATCATGGAAGAGATTACCTTAATGTCCTTTGGCCTGCTGTACGGTCTACCGGAGCAGGCTGACACCGTGATAGGAACACGCGGTTTGCCGAATCCCTATTACGTCGAAGCGTTGAAGCATCAAACCGGGCTGGAACAGGCAGTGCGGGACTACGTGTTTTCCACGCCAGCGGCGGAAGCTTATTTTTCGTCCTGCCTCAGCCTGATTCGCCAGCGCATTGCGCTCTATCGGAGCTATGACAGCCCGCTCAAGGAACCGCTCCTGCTTGCCGTGGGCTGTTCCGGCGGGCACCACCGTTCAGTCAGCATGACCCATCGGCTTGCAGAGGCACTGCGCGCCGAGGGCATACCGCTGCGGGTTGTGCACCGGGATCTGAACAAGCATTTGGAGCATTCGGCCGGTGCGGTGGTCTATTCCCGGCAGGACGGCGTTCTGCATTATGCGATTATCCAGTCCTTGCAGGGACACCACGGCTTTCCCAAAGGACACATGGAGCCCGAGGAGACTGAGCAGGAGACTGCTCTGCGGGAGATTTGGGAAGAAATCGGGCTGCATGTGCGCCTGATTTCCGGTTTCCGAAGGGTGGAGCTTTACCCGCTTCCGAAGAAAACCGACACCTTTAAGCAGGTCGTGTTTTATCTTGCGCAGTCCGATGCGAAGCCTTTGCGCCCGCAGCGCTCGGAGCTTCGCGCGGCGGCGTGGATGCCGTACGCCAAAGCCATGCAGATGCTGGAATTCGACGATGACTGCCGCATTCTCTCTCAAGCAAACGAGCTTCTGACGGGGCGGCAGGGGATCGAATAACCAAGCGATTGATCTACCGTACCGGGAGGCAATTACAATGTCATTTTCTTCTGACGCGAAATCGGAGCTCTGCCGGGACAAGCTGACCCGGCGCTGCTGTGCGCTGGCGGAGGCCAGCGGCGTGCTTCTTTACTGCAACAGCGTCAGTATGGAGCAGATTAAAATTGTGACCGAGAGCGCAGATTTTGCCGCACGGTTGCCGCAGCTCTTCCGAAAGGCGTTTAAGCTGAGCTTTGATGAGATTCAGGAGGGGGCGAAGTACACCTTTCTTCTGAACGGCAAGGAAAAAATCACCCGTATTTTTGAAACGATCGGCTACAGTCCGGCGGAGAGCATTTCGCTTCACGTCAACTACGGTCTGCTGGAGAAGGATTGCTGCCGGGTCGCCTTTCTGCGCGGCGCGTTCCTGTCCGGCGGGTCGGTTACCGACCCCACGAAGCGCTATCATCTGGAGCTCTCAACCAATCATCATAAGGTCAGCCGCGAGACGAACAGTCTGCTGCTCGATCTGAGCTTTCGGCCGAAGGAAACCCTGCGCAACGGCAGCGCCATTCTCTATTTCAAGCAGAGCGACGCCATTGAGGAATTTCTGGCGCGGCTTGGGGCGCCGCTGGCTTCCATGGGCGTCATGGAAGCCAAGATTGAGAAGGAAATGAAGAACAAAATCAATCGGATTGTCAACTGTGACAATGCGAACACCTCCAAGATTGTCGAAGCGGCGCAGACGCAGATTGCGGCAATCCGATCCCTGCGGGATCGGGAGCAATTTGAAATGCTGCCGGAAAAGTTGCGCCAGACGGCGATTCTGCGAGAAGAGAACCCCGAGGCGAATCTCAGCGAGCTTGCAGCGCTCTTTGACCCGCCGCTTACCAAATCCGCTTTGAATCACCGTCTACGCAAGCTCTGTGAGCTGGCAACCAACGAATAGGGGGCGCACTATGGCTTTTGTCCACCTGCATCTGCATACCGAATACAGCCTGCTTGACGGCGCATGTCGGATCGAGCGGCTCATGGAGCGCGTTAAGGAGCTGGGACAGACGGCAGTGGCCATCACGGATCACGGCGTGATGTATGGGGTGATCGACTTTTATAAGGCGGCGAAGGCCGCCGGTATCCATCCGATCATTGGCTGTGAGGTCTATGTTGCGCCGCGCACCCGTTTCGATAAGGTCCACGGCATTGATAACGAGAATGCCCATCTCGTTCTGCTCTGTAAGAACGAAACGGGCTATCGAAACCTGAGCTACTTGGTTTCACGCGGATTTCTGGACGGCTTCTACGGCCGTCCCCGCATCGACACGGAGCTGCTTCGGCAGCATTCCGAAGGCTTGATCGCCCTGTCGGCCTGTCTGGCCGGCGAGATTCCGCGACGTTTGAAAATTGACGACTACGAGGGCGCGAAGGAGATTGCGCTGGAATACAGCCGAATCTTCGGCCCGGAAAATTTTTATCTCGAGCTTCAGGATCACGGCATAGCGGAGCAGGCGAAGATCAATCCGATGCTGCTGCGCCTTTCAAGAGAGCTGGGCCTTCCGCTGGTGGTGACGAACGACGCCCACTATCTGCGGAAGGAGGACGCGGCGACCCAAGACGTGCTGATGTGCATTCAGATGGGGAAGACCGTGGACGATCCGAACCGGATGCGCTTCGAGAGCGACGAATTCTATGTGAAGTCCGAGGAGGAGCTGCGCAGTCTCTTTCCGCAGCTTGATGAGGCGTTTGAGAATACGGCGCGGATCGCGGAGCGCTGTCAGGTCGCGTTTGAATTCGGACACTACCATCTGCCCGCGTTTGAAGCGCCGGACGGTTCGGATTCTCTGACCTACTTCCACAGACTCTGCGAGCAGGGCTTTTCGGAGCGGTATCCGAATCCACCGCAGGCCTACCGAGAGCGGCTGGATTACGAGATGGGCGTCATCGAAAAGATGGGTTACGTCGATTATTTCCTGATCGTGGCGGATTTTATCCGCTGGGCGAAGGAGCAGGGTATCCCGGTCGGCCCCGGCAGAGGCTCCGGCGCAGCCTCGATTGTCGCCTACTGTATGCACATTACCGAGATTGATCCCATGCAGTACGCCCTGATTTTTGAGCGATTCCTGAATCCCGAGCGCGTGTCCATGCCGGATTTCGACACCGATTTCTGTCAGGAGCGGCGGGGCGAGGTGATTGACTATGTGACGCGCAAATACGGCAAGGATCGCGTGGCGCAGATCGTCACCTTTGGTACGATGGCGGCCCGCGGCGCGGTCCGCGACGTGGGCCGTGCGCTCAACATGACCTATGCCGAGACCGACGTGGTGGCAAAGGCCATTCCGAACGAGCTGCACATCACGCTCGAATCGGCGTTGACGAAAAACCCGAAGCTGAAGCAGATGTACGACGCCGACCCGAAGGTCAAGCGTCTGATCGACACCGCCCGCGATATCGAGGGAATGCCCCGCAACACCTCAACCCACGCCGCGGGCGTGGTGATTACCCGCCTGCCGGTCTCGGATTACGTGCCGCTTGCCCGCAACGAGGATACCATCGTCACCCAGTTTACCATGACCACCATCGAGGAGCTGGGCCTTCTCAAAATGGACTTTCTCGGTCTGCGAAACCTGACGGTGATCGACGACGCCGAACGGCAGATTCAGCGCATTGTGCCGGGGTTCACCATGAAGGAGGTCCCCGACGACGATCCGGAAACCTTTGCGATGCTGGGCGAGGGCAAGACCTCCGGCGTTTTCCAGTTGGAATCGAGCGGGATCACCGGCGTGTGCGTGCAGATGAAGCCGCAGTCCATCGAGGACATGACGGCAATTGTCGCTCTCTACCGCCCCGGCCCGATGGAATCCATTCCGAAATTCATCCAATCCAAGCAC
>CACXHI010000072.1 GCA_902767395.1 Oscillospiraceae bacterium | reverse complement strand
CGGAAGGAGGCTTTGATTTCTCCGAGATCCTTGAAGAAATCCAGATGATCCTCCTCAATATTATTGATGACCGCGACCGTAGGGAAGAAATTATGGAAGGAGTTGCAGTACTCGCAGCTTTCGGCAATGATGGTGTCGCCCTTGCCAACCCGATGCCCGGCGTTCAGAAGCGGCAGAACGCCGCCGATCATCACCGTGGGGTCCAGCGCGGCCTCCATCAAAATATGCGTAACCATGGCGGTGGTCGTCGTCTTTCCGTGTGTGCCGGCGATGCAGATCGCGTTGCGGTATTCCTGCATCAGCACGCCCCAAGCTTCAGCGCGCTCAAACACGGGAATTCCGGCGGCGCGGGCGGCGGCAATTTCAGGGTTGTCGTTGTGGGCGGCAGCGGTGCGAATCACGCAGGCCGCGCCGCGAATATTCTCTGCGCTGTGTCCGAAAAAGACGTGAATTCCATGCGCAGTCAGATCGTCGATGGAAACGGAGGAATTCATATCGGAGCCGCTGATCTCCAGCCCGCGTCCGCGCAGGACGAGCGCGAGCGGACGCATGGAAACGCCGCAAATCCCCACCAGATGGACGTGCGTTCCGGGCTGAAAGCAGGCTCTGAGTTCCTGAATGGTTTTTTCTCGCATAACGGATGCCTCCTGACTGGGCCGCAGTCCAAGCTCCGACCCGATTTAAAACACGCTTTCACGCTATTATAGTATGTTTCACAGGTTTGTGCAAGTGTTATTTTTCATAAATTTCGGCTTCACGCATAGGTTTTCCTGAGAGCGTTTGTGAAAATGGATTTGAAGGAGGAATGCGCATGGAGAATATGCTCGAACGCTTGGAGCGCGCGGTGTGGGGATGGCCGCTATTGATCCTTTTGCTCGGTACGGGGATCTTTCTGATGCTCCGTCTGCGTTTTTATCCGCTGTTGGCCCTTCCACGCGCGATACGGCTTCTGTTTTGTGGACCGAGAGACAAAAAGGGCGGGGTTTCTCCGTTTGGCGCACTCTGTACGTCCCTGTCGGCAACCATCGGGACCGGAAACGTGATTGGCGTGGCGACCGCCCTGACCATTGGCGGGCCGGGGGCGCTGTTCTGGATGGAGCTCAGCGCCGTGACGGGGCTTTCCCTGAAATATGTCGAGGGAGTTCTGTCTGTCCGATACCGAGAGCGAGGACCGGACGGCCTGTGGCGCGGCGGGCCGAGCGTCTATATTCAGCAGGGACTTGGCCTGCGGGCGAAACCGCTTGCGGTTGCCTTTTCCTGTTTCGGTGCGCTGGCCGGACTTTGCGGCGTCGGTACCTTCGTTCAGATCGGCAGCGTCAGTGCCTGCCTGTCCGCACTGATCTCCAGACTCGGAAAGGGAATGACCGTGATTGTACTCTCCGGTGGAAAACAGATTCCGCTGGCGTCGGCTTTGACCGGAATCGTGTTTTCTGTCCTGACGGGACTTGTAGTCTTCGGCGGGATTCGACGGGTCAGTCGGGTTTCAACCGTGCTGGTTCCTGTCATGGGGGGCCTTTATCTGCTCTGCTGTGCCTGGATTCTGTTCAGATTTGCAGGACAAATCCCCGCCGCCCTGCTTTCGGTGGTGGAAGGGGCTTTTCACCCCACGTCTGCCGCTGGCGGACTTCTGGGAACCGTGACTGCCGGTGTCAGTCGCGGCGTCTTTTCCCATGAAGCGGGACTGGGGACTGCGCCGATTGCTTCTGCCGCAGCCGAGGGCGTGACACCGGACGACCAGGGCTTACTCTCCATGACGGCAATCGTCTTTGATACCTTTCTCGTTTGTACCTTAACCGGACTGGTTTTGCTTGTGACCGAGACGGCTGGAAACGGCGTCAGCGCCGCTATGCAGGCCTTTGCGCAGGGACTCCCGCTTCCAACAGGAGTTTCGATGTCCCTGCTCGTCGGAATGTTGACTTTGTTTTCCTTCACAACAGTGATCGGCTGGAGTTTTTATGGAACGGCCTGTCTTGATGCACTCACGGGGGGCAACCGCGTGCTGCGTACCTTGTATTTGATCGTGTATACGCTGACAGTGGCTGTTGCGCCGTGGTGCTCCGCGCGGGGGGTGTGGTCTGCGGCAAATCTCTGCAATGCGTGGATGGCGCTGCCAAACGTGAGTGCAATTCTGCTGATGACCCCCGAGCTCGTGCGAAGCGCGGCGCGAGATTGTTGTTGGAACAAGCCCTGCAAAAAAATATTGAAAGCTGCAGAAAAATGAATGACATTCTACGGAGATTTGTGGTACAATCTCAGCGTAAGAAATCATAGAACGCCCAAACGGGAAGAAAGTGTGAAGAAATGCTGCAAGAACTCTCAAGAATCGTCCGCAGTGCAGGAAATATCATTCTCTCTGCGCGGGAACTGGCTCCGTCCGTCCGGGAAAAAACCGGACCACGCGACCTTGTGACGCAATATGACCTCATGGTGCAGGACTTTCTCCGGCAAAAGCTGTTGGAGCTTCTGCCGGAGGCCGGCTTTCTGGGCGAGGAGGATGACGATCCGGCTGATCTTTCCCACAAGGAATGGGTCTTCATCGTAGATCCCATCGACGGAACGACCAATTTTGTACAGGGATTTCACAATAGCTGTGTCAGTGTCGGGCTGGCACATCGTGGAATCATGGAATACGGCGTGGTGTACAATCCCTACGACGGGGAACTCTATTCCGCTCGTCGCGGGCACGGCGCCTTTCTGAACGAAAAGCGGATTTTCTGCAAGGATCGGGATTTGGAGCACAGTTTGCTGATTTTCGGCTCCGCGCTCTATTACCGCGATTTGGTGCCGCAAACGCTTCGTCTGTTCCAAACTGCCTTCCCCGTGGTGCAGGATATTCGCCGCTTCGGGTCGGCCGCTCTGGATCTCTGCTATCTGGCAGCGGGACGGGCCGGCGTGTTCTTTGAGTGCCGCCTTTGCCCTTGGGATTACGCCGCTGGTTCCCTGATTGCACAGGAAGCCGGCTGTCTGGTCAGTACGTTGGAGGGCGGAGCCGTTGATCTGTTCCGAAAATCCAGCGTTCTTGCCGGGAGTCCGAAGGCGTATCAAGCCCTGCTTGAGGTGTTTCAGGGAACAAATCAATCAGAGCGGGCCGTATAAACGGCATGAAAAACGGGTATCCTCCCTTTGTACATGATTCAAAGGGAGGATACAATGATGCAAGTCAAGGATTTGATGTCCAGCCATCTGATTACGGTGGACCGTGAGGAAACCGTGGCCGCCGCCGCAAGGCTCCTGAGCCGCCACAATGTCGGCGCGCTGCCGGTGACGGCGCAGGGCGGGAAGTTGGTCGGGATGCTTACGGATCGCGATATTACCGTGCGCTGCGTCGCGGCAAACTATGATCCGAATGTGACGCGGGTGCGCACCGTTATGAGCGCAGGTGCAGTCACGGTTCCGGCGGAGGAGTCCAGCCTTCGTGCGGCGAAAACCATGGGCCGTCATCAGGTGCGCCGTCTGCCGGTGACGGAGAACGGCCGACTGGTCGGGATGCTGAGTCAGGGCGATCTCGCAACCCATTCCACTTGGACCGATGAGGCAGCCGGAGCCTTCCGCGAGGTCTTCGAGTCCGGCATGGCGGATTAAGTGAAACCAGGGCGCGGCCACGACGGCCGCGCCCTGATTTCACTTGGATCACGGCGCAGGATGCTCGACGGCAGCTTCTTTCCAACAGCGCATGTGATAGCGGGTGTAGAGCACCAGCGTGGAAAAAACACAGACAATGCACAGAACAATCAAAACGGTTGCAACCCAGATGGGCATAGCCTTGAACAGCAGCATCGCAAGCGCAGAGGCATAGACAACCACGGTCGAAACCTTTCCGTACCAGCGCGCACCGGGAACCTTGCCGGTTTTCTTGATGGTGAGATAGCCCAGAATTCCCATACAGCTTTCCCGCACAACACATAACCCCAGCAAAACCCAGAGCAGGGGATAGGTAAAGGCCAGACAAAGCACAATGCAAACCTGCGTCAGCTTATCAGCCACCGGATCGAGGACCTTACCCAGATCGGAGATCATGTGGAAGCGGCGTGCAATCTGCCCGTCTAAAATATCCGTCAGCGCAGACAGCGCAAGCAGAAAAATTGTCAGGGTGGTGTTATGTAAACCAACGTAAGACCAAACGATAAATGGAACCAGAAGCAGGCGGAAGAAGGATAAGAAATTCGGAATCGTCCAGATCTTTCCGTCCGGAAACAGCTTGCGCATTCGAACACCTCCCAGATAGTAGCATTCAATATACATATTATAGCGAGATTCCCTGAGATGTCAACCGTAAAAATCAACGCACACCTCGGCTCCGCCGGAACCGAGGTGTGCGCACAGACTGTATTTATTTTACGTCTTTGTCGTCAAAAATGTCGCCGCACTCGGGGCAGAACTTGGGCGGATGTCTGGGGTCTTCCGGCTCCCAACCGCACTTGTCGCACTTGTAGAGGGGCTCCTCCGCAGGCTTCTTTGCGCCGCATTCCATACAGAACTTGCCTTTGTTCACCGCGCCGCAGGTCGGACATTTCCAGCCCTCGGGGGAATCAGGCCTCTTTGCGCCGCACTCAACGCAGAACTTCCCGGTGTTTTCCGCGCCGCAAGCGCAGCGCCACGCCGCTGCCTTGGGTGCTTCGGGCGTAGCGGGAGCCGCAGCCTGTTGCTGCTGCCCCATCGCAAACAGATTCTGGGCGTTGACGCCGCCCGCCTGCTGCGCCATGCCGAAGCCCATGAAGCCGTTCATCGCGCCGCCAGCGTTGTTGGCGGCGTCCTTCATTGCCTGACTCTGCGCTTCCACCAGCGTAGCCGCAGCCATTGTCGGATCGCGCATAATTGCCGCATGCTGGGCCTTCTTAATCAGATCCTGATCCTCCTCGGAGAGCGTGATCGGGTTCATCGCCACAGAAACGACCTGCAAGCCACGCAGCTCGCCCCACTTTTTCGACAGGGCGGCGTTCATTGCCTCACTCAGCTCCTCCGCGTGGGCGGGAAGCTCGGAGGGCCGAACCTGAAGGGCGGAAATCTTTGCAAATGCGGGCTGGAGCGCGGAAACGAACTCTGTCTTGAGCTGTGCGTCCACCTCGCTCCGGGTGTAGGGATGCTCGACGTTGCCGCAGACGTTGGCGTAGAACAGCAGAGGATCGGCCACACGGTAGGAGTACAGACCGCTACAACGCACGGAAACGTCAATATCCAGATTGATATTGCGGTCCACAATGCGGAAGGGGATGGGGGTTGGTGTTCCGAACTTGTTGTCGATGATTTCCTTCGTGTTGAAGTAATAGACGCGCTGATCCTTGCCGGGGTCGCCGCCGAAGGTGAAGCGCTTGCCGATGAGCTTAAAGGTTTCCTTGATTCCGTTACCAAGACCGCCGGTAAAGATGGAGGGCTCGGTGGAGTTGTTCCAGACGAACTCGCCCGGCTCCGCGCAGACCTCAACGATCTTGCCCTGCTCCACAATGATCATGCACTGGCCGTCGGCCACGGCGATGACGGAGCCGTTGGAAATGATGTTGTCGTTGCCCTTCGTGTTGCTCGAGCGTCCGGAGATCCGCTTCTGGCCCTTGACGACAAGCACGTTCTTGTCGATTGCGTCACAATAAAAGAATTCTTTCCACTGATCAGCGAGAACACCGCCTACAGCGCCAAGACCGGCTGCAATAAGTCCCATGTGATGTACTCCTTTCGTATCAAAAACGGGTTTGAGTTGAAGAATGAAATGGTTTTTCAACCTTCCTCCTGTTATTATATAACATTTCTGTCCAATTCGCAACGAGAATTTTATCTTTTTTCGGACGAGATCAACAAAAGCGGCGCGAATTATCATTGACGAAAGCCGAAAATTAGAGTACAATAACGCTATGGAAACCAAACCATGCAATGATTAGGAAAGGATGTACCAACATGGCTGAAACAAAGAAGATTTTGGAACGCAGTGAAATCGAAGAGAAGGATCGCTGGGCGATTGAAGATCTGTATCCCACCGATGAGGCATGGATGGCGGATCTGGAAAAGCTGAAGGCGCTGACTGCCGAGGTTGCCGGTTTTGCCGGCACGCTGGCGAACGACTCGAAAACGCTTCTGTCCTATGTCCAGAAGGTCGAGGAGGCCGCTGTCCTGCTCGGCAACCTGCTGAACTATTCCTCCCGCCGCAACGACGAGGATACCCGCGTCGCCAGGTATCAGGAGATGGACGGCATGGCAATGTCCGCCTATGTGGCCTATGCCTCCGCGACTGCCTTTGAGACCCCTGAGATCATGGCCATTCCCGAGCAGACGATGGATCGCTTCTATGCCGAGGAACCCGGTCTGGAGCGCTTCCGCCGCTATATTTTCAATATCCGTCGCCACGCGGCCCACGTCCTGAGCGCGGAGCAGGAAAAGCTGCTGGCGATGTCAGGCGAAATGATGCAGTCTCCGGCTGATATTTACTCCAAGTTTGCCGACGCTGATCTGACCTTCCCCGATGCGGTGGACAAGGACGGCAACAAGCACCCCCTGTCTCAGGGCACCTACATCTCCTATATGGAGTCCGAGGATCGGCAACTGCGCAAGTCTGCCTTCCAGAACACCTACAACACATGGGCGGCACACAAGAATTCCGTTGCCGCCATGCTCAATGCACAGGTCAAGAGTCTCCAGTTTGCCTCGGACGCCCGCAAGTATGCCTCCCCGCTCGAGGCCGCGCTGGATCGCACCAACGTTCCGGTCAGCGTCTACCACAATTTGATCGAGGCCGTTCATCAGAATTTCGACAAGCTGCACCGCTACGTCCGTCTGCGCAAGAAGCTGCTCGGTGTGGACGAGCTGCACTTCTATGACCTCTACACGCAGCTTGTGTCCGGCGTTGACGCGAAGATCCCCTTCGAGCAGGCCAAGCAAACCGTGTACGAATCCCTCGCGCCCATGGGCGAGGACTACCGCAAGATTCTCAAGGAGGGCTTTGAGAATCGCTGGATCGACGTGTACCAGAACGTCGGCAAGCGCAGCGGCGCGTATTCCGCCGGTGCATTCGTCCATCCCTACGTCCTTCTGAATTATTCCGGCACGCTGGACAGCCAGTTCACCCTTGCCCATGAGATGGGCCATGCCCTGCACTCTTATCACTCCAACAAGTGCCAAACGCCCTTGGACGCGGATTACGTGATCTTTGTGGCCGAGGTTGCTTCCACCTGCAACGAGGCGCTGCTGATGGAGCATCTGCTCTCCAAGACTACCGACAAGAAGGAGCGGGCCTATCTGATCAACCACTTCCTTGAGCAGTTCCGCGCAACCCTCTACCGTCAGACCATGTTTGCGGAGTTTGAAATGATCCTCGGTCAGCTCAACCAGCAGGGCGTCGCTCTGACCGCCGAGCGGATGTGCGAGGAGTATAAAAAGCTCAACCGCCTCTACTTCGGCGAGGACATCGTGATCGACGATGAGATTGCCTATGAATGGGAGCGCATTCCGCATTTCTACTACAACTACTACGTGTTCCAGTATGCAACCGGCTACTCTGCCGCAATTGCGCTGTCCCGTCGAATTCTCCGTGAGGGAGAGAGTGCGGTGAAGGATTACATCGGCTTCCTTTCCGGCGGCTG
>CACXHI010000071.1 GCA_902767395.1 Oscillospiraceae bacterium | reverse complement strand
GTCGTCTATGTGGGTAAACTGGTTAAAACTGTGGCTGACATAATCATAGGAATGCATATTGCTGATATCGGTCACAGTCATGTCGGAAATGCGGATGCGGAAAGAAAAGCTGGACTGATGCTGTTTTCCATCGGAAGCACGATACATGGAATGGCACGTGAGCACACATAGAGTGCCGTCGTATTCCTCTGCCCGAAGGGAACCAGCGCGGAACGAAGCAGACGTGTTTGCCCCGTAGATGGATGCTGCATCGACACGCTCCCAGTCCTTTGTGTAGCGCACGACGCGGACGACCTCCACGTCATCGCTTTCGGTCGGATTGATTTGCCCGAAAATAAGGAAATTGTAGTCCTTCCCGCAGTAGAAGCCACCAAAGAGAGACAGTTCGGGTTCCAACTCCAAATGGGAGAGTTTCCGATAATCTGTGCTGTAGACCTCGCAAAAAACTTTATTGGTATCTTCAAGACATTCAACACGAACCAGATTGCCGGAACTGTCCGCATAGAGATAGGATTGAATGACGGTTCCATATTTGGAATAATCCTGCCAGTTGCGGTTGCTCGAACTATATAGGGCTTCACCGGTTTCCAAGTCGATGAACATAATACCGTTTAGATACGCGACTGTCTGGGCTGCGGAATTTGCATATCCATAGATGACAGAGGAAGGATGATAGCTAAAGGCTGTGGGGGAGATCTCGGCATCTCGCGTCAACACGGTGGCTTTCAGGGCATTGCCCATGGAATTGCGCGAAAATGCATTCTCGCCAATGGTACGTACAGTGACAGGAATTGTGATTTCTTTCAATTTTGTACAATTGCAGAACGCAGAATCCCCAATGGCTGTCAGCTTCGAGGGAAGCGTAACTACCATCAAGTTGGTGCAGCCATAGAAGAGATTGGCTTCCACGGAAGTCAGCGCCTCCGGGAGAACGATTTCTGACAGCGCGGTACAGTAGTAGAACGCGCCTTCCCCAATGACAGATAATCCAGATGGAAGCGTGATGTTTTCCAATGCTTTGCAGTAGCGGAATGCGGAAGCTCCGATGGTAGATACCCCTTATTTGATTTGTTTTTTTCGTGGGTTCGATTTTCCATTACGCCGTCATCATTATAGCAAATTATTAAGAAAAACTCAAGAATTATTTGGAGAAAACGACATATTAACGCCACAGAATGGTAACTGTTCAGCCTGTAATAGCCACTACCGGGACATAAAAGCCATAAGTTGAGTTTTTCTGTAGTGCCGTGGAACATCAAAAGCATTTACAATATAGGGACGCGCATTGCTCGTCCCTACGTCAAGTTTTATTGTTACACCGTACTACGGGTCACGGGCATTTTGTAGAACACCCCTGCAAGGATGGCCTTGCAGGGGTGGATTGTCGCTGAATGCGCGCGGTTATTGCAGCTTGAGGTCGTCCTTCTTGATCCAGCCGAGCTTGCGCTCGATTTCGCAGAAAATCAGGCTCAGCACGGCGGGCAAAACGAAGCAGATCAGCACAAGGCCGACCCAGTCCATGGCGGTGATGGCGGTCTTCGTCCCTTCGGCAACGTCGTTGACCCAGCCGGTGTAGACGCCGATCTGTCCCACCAGACCGCAGGTTCCCATGCCGGAGGCCACTGCGGGGCCGTTGTTTTGCAGGTGGAACACGCAGGTCGCCAGAGGGCCGGTGACGGCGCTGGCAAGGATGGGCGGAATCCAGACGGCAGGGTTCTTCACAATATTCGGCATTTGGAGCATGGAGGTTCCAATGCCCTGCGAGACCAGACCGCCCCAGCGGTTTTCCCGGAAGCTCATCACGGCGAAGCCGATCATCTGCGCACAGCAACCGGCAACCGCCGCACCGCCTGCCAGACCCGTCAGGGAAAGGGCTGCGCAGATTGCAGCCGAGGAGATGGGCAGAGTCAGCGCGATGCCGACCAGAACGGAGACGGCAATGCCCATAAAGAAGGGCTGCAAATCCGTTGCGATCATAATGAGCTTTCCGAACGAGGTGGCCGCCTGACCGATGTAGGGCGCAATCAGCTTGCTCAGAAGCACACCCACCAGAATCGTCACCGCAGGTGTCACAAGGATGTCCACCTTGGTTCGCTTGGAGACCAGCTTGCCGCATTCGCAGGCAAGAATCGCGATGACGTAGACCGCAAGCGGGCCGCCTGCGCCGCCGAGCTCATTTGCCGCAGCGCCGACGCCGATCAGGGAGAACAGCACCAGCGGGGAGGCCTTGAGCGCATAGCCGATGGCAACCGCCATGGCAGGGCCGACGCCCTTCTGTGCAAAGCCTCCGATTTCGTTCAGAATCGGCCACTCGAACTGGGTACCCAACGTGTTGAAGATCGTGCCGATCAGCAAAGACGCGAACAGGCCCTGTGCCATCGCGCCCATCGCGTCGATAAAGTAACGCCTGGGGGACAGCTCAATGTTCTGCTCCTTGAGATAGGTTTTGAAACGACTCATAATACGCTCCTTCTGCAGCAGACGCTTGTCCTGAGACCGCATCCATCTGTCAAATACTGACCATCAGCATATACGAAACCCAACAAAAAGTCAAGCATATCTTTCACTTCCGGCAAAAAAACAGACGGAGCAAGAGTTTCACGTCCTTGCTCCGTCTGATCCTCCACGTTCAGATCTCGTAATCGTTGAGAATGGAGTCGTCGTGGATGAACCACTCCTGTACGTTGACGGCGTTATAGGTATCCTTACCGGTGCGCATGACGACTCGTTTGATGCCGGAATTGATAATCACGCGGCGACACATGGAGCAGGGCTCCACGGTATCGAGATACTCACCGGTCTTGGCGTCTCGCCCCGCAAGAAACAGGGTTGCACCGATACACTCGCTGCGGGCAGCAGAGATAATGGCGTTCATCTCGGCGTGAACGCTCCGGCAGAGCTCATAGCGCTCGCCGTGGGGAATCCTCAGCTTGTCGCGCAGACAGTAGCCGATGTCAATGCAGTTCTCCCGGCCACGCGGCGCGCCGTTGTAGCCAGTAGAGACAATTTCATCATTCCGAACGATGATCGCGCCGTACCGGGATCGGCCGCAGGTAGATCGCTCCAGAACAGTCTCCGCAATGTCCAGATAATAATTCTCTTTGTCGATTCTTCCCATCGCTTTTCACTCCCAACGAAAGAGTTTGCCACATTATACCACACGTTTCCTCTATCTGCAAGCTTTTTCAGAAAAAAAGTGGGATTTTGGAGAGAAAAACCAGCTTTTTTTGTCCTTTTTCCTCCACTTGTCCGTCATTTGAGGTTCTTTTTGCCGTTAGATTGCAACAAAGTCTATCCTTGGGCGTCAAAACAAGCGCTCGCCGCTGCAACTTTTTCGGACGCACAAACGTATAAAGAGTACCTGTGCAGGAAACAACGGAGGTGATTGCTTGCAAAGCAAGGAGTTGTTAGAGGCCCGGTATCGGGCGAATTTCCGGACGGTGTGGAACGTCTGCCTGACCTTTCTTCAGAATCCGGCGGACGTAGAGGATGCGGTGCAGGAAACCTTTCTCCGGCTGGCGCGCGCGAAACGTGGCTATCAGAGCGAGGAGCACGTCACGGCTTGGCTCATTCACACGGCAAAGAACGTCTGCAGGGACGAGCTGCGTCGACGGCGGCGCAAAGAGCTTCCTCTGGAGCAGGCGCAAACCGCAGCCTCCCCTGCCCCGGAAATTGACGAGACGCTGAGCGCCGTTCGAGCCCTGCCCGAGCAGTACCGTGCCGCAATCTACTTATTCTACTATGAAGGACAGTCTGTGGCGCAGATCAGCCGCCTGTTGAACCGACGAGAGAGCACGGTTCGCAGCGATTTGCGCCGAGGAAGAGCGCAGCTCAAAAAGCTGCTGGAAGGGAGGACAATATGAACGAATTTCAGATTCCCGAGGCTTATCAAAAGGCGGCGCCCCCTGCGGACGCAGAGGATCGGATCTGGCAGAGGATCGCAGAACAAGCCGGGCAGTCCCGCTCGCATCAAAAGCACCCGGCGCTGCGTCGCGCTGCGCTGATCGCCGCCAGCCTCGCCCTGCTTGCAGGTCTTCTGACCGTCGGTTACGCAACCTTTATCAAATGGCGGCTTCCCGAACCGAAGCCGTATGTCCCGGACGAAAGCAACGGGAACATTCAGATTCACGCTGAGAGCACCTATTCGATCCCGTCAGGGACAAGCGCCCCGAACACGGAAGGAACCGGCGAGGCCTCGACGGAAGCAGCTGCGCCGCTTTCGGACGAATTCTTCTTAAATCGCGCACTGGAAATTCTCAGGGAAGCGGGCGTGGGAGACGTGGATCAAACCACGGTCGCCGTCCGGCGGCAGAAGCACCTTGCATGGAATCGGGAGGAGGTCGAGGTCGCCTGCTCGCAGAAGGACACCCCGATTTCCGTCACCTTTGACGCCGAGCGGGGCGTTTTCCTCGGCATGTCGGGGATCGACTGGGTACTCTCCGGCACCGAGGCGTGCAGTACCCAGGCAGAAGCCGACGCATTGGCGCGGCGATACTACGAAGCTCTGCCTGTTTCTCAGGGCTATCAGATGGCATCCTGCGAGAAATACGACGAGCAATTTTGGAGCTACGACTTCTGCCGCGAGGTCGAACCCGGCCTCTACAGCTGGTATGAATGCGTCCGCATCAGTATCAACCCGGTATCCGGCCGGTTAACCGGCTGCCGTGTTTTCTTTGTTCCTCTGCTCGACGACCACCAGCCGGAGGACGTCCCTCTGACCGAGGAGGAAGCCAAGCAGCTTGTGGAAGAGAAGCTGCCCTTCGTAGGCGGATACAAGCTGGTTTCTGTCCAAAAGGTCGTCGCGCTGCCAAACTGGTTTTTCTCTGAGACGGATTCGATTGATTTGCAATACGCATCCGTGAGCAGGCTGGCATGGAAGCTGACCTATGACAATTCCGGCGAGTTCGCAGACAAGATTCTGGTAAACGTCGATCTCTATACAGGGGAGATTCTGGGCGGAGATATGGTCGGTTAAAAAAGCAAGCAAAGAAATCCGCTATGACCGTATTACGGATCGGTCATAGCGGATCTTTTTTCAAGAAGCGCGCCGGTAAAAGTCCTCCAGCAGGGCCGCCGTAATGGAGCCGGGGCGGTTATAGAGCACGGTTCCGTCCCGATCCAGAATCACGGTATGCGGCAGCATTGTCGATGCGCCGACCAAATTGGAAACGGTTCCGTCCCCATCCATTCCAAAGTCCAGCGCATACGAGGCCTCGGAGAGCCATTTTTCTACATCCTCGGTGACGAGATTGGCGTGGACGGCAAGCACGGAAGTATCGGGATGCGTTTTCGCAAATTCCTCGAGAATCGGAAGCTCCGACACACAGGGACCGCACCACGTTGCCCAGATATTCAGCACGACAAAACGTCCGCGCTGCTCGGACAGGGTAAAGGTCCCGCCGCCGATCCGATCCACCGTGAAGTCCGCGAGCCGCTGCCCCGGCTCAGAGCCGGTGGGAAGGGCTGCTCCGGTCGTTTGCGTCGCGTCGGTCGTCTGCGATTCTCCGCCGGTGGTCTGCACGGTCTCGGCGCTCGTCTGCGTCGTTGCGGCAGGCTCCGTCTCCGCAGAGCCCGGGAGATTGACCGCAAGGAGAACGCCCACCAAAGCAAGCAGCGCAAGCGCCCACACCAGATTGCGCCGACCGCGTTTTCCCGTCTTCGCCGCCGGTGTATCCGACACATGGAGCACGGCCTTCCCCGCCCGGAATTGGATGGCGGAGGTGGGACAGACGCCAATGCACTTTCCACAGGAGATGCACTCCCGGTCCCCTACCCTGCGGATATCCATCGGGCAGACCCGCTGACAGGCGCCGCAGTCCGTACAGCGGCTCTGATCCAGCTTGACGCCAAGCAGCGCCAAACGGCTCATCAGACCGTAGATCGCACCGAGCGGGCAGAGAAATCGGCAGAACGCACGGTAGAGGAAGACGCAGGCCAGCGCAATCAACACCAGAATCAAAAACTTCCGGGTAAAGAGCACGCCCAAAAGCCCCAGCTTGGCCTTATTATCCGGGTGCAGCAGCAGGGCAATCGCCCCCTCCAGCGTCCCGGCGGGGCAGACGTACTTGCAGAAGCCGGGCAGCGGAACACGCCGGAACGCATAGTAGAGCGGGACCGCCAGCACAAGCACGACCAGCAGAACGTACTTCACCCAAGTCAGGGCGCGGGTGAGGCGTCCCTTCTTGATCTTTGGGGTGGGAAGCTTGTGCAGGAGCTCCTGCAGCAGTCCCATGGGACAGGCCCAGCCGCAGATCACGCGGCCCAACGCAAGGCCGAACAGCAGCAGAACGCCGACCACGTAAAAAGCCGGACGGCTGGCGGAAGCGGCGACGGCGTTTTGCAGCGCGCCGAGGGGGCAGGCTCCCACGGCGGCAGGGCAGGAATAACAGTTCAGTCCCGGCACACAAAGGGCCTTGCTCTTCCCGGTATAGATTTCCCCCTCGGCAAAGCCCTTGAGATGGGCATTGTACAGAAGGGCGGTATAGAGCTGAACCAGTCGCCGGGTTGTGGGCCGATGACGGCTCCACCACGATGTTTGTTTATCCAAGTCCAATACACTCCGTACAGAGATTGACGGCTTTTACCAGAACGTCCCGGAGTCCGCCGTTCAGAACGCCCAGAACGATCAACACGGCAGCAGCCGCAAACAGCCCAAAGCGCAGCCATTGCAGCCTGCGCGGGGTCGGAGCAGGCTGCGCCGCCTCTCGCACGCGGGAACAGACAGGACGTCCGTTCCGGGGCGCAAAGCAAATCGCGGCGACGAGTGTTCCGAGCCACGCAAGAAACACCGGAAGCACCTTGCCCGCTCTGGCCCGAACCGCCTCGGGGCTGTAGATCACAGCCGCAGGATCCGTCTGCCGGACGGCTCTGCCCTCCAGCCAGAGATCCAGCGCCGCCCAGCAAAGCGCGACCGCCAGAAGCACCGTCAAGCCGGTCAGAAGCCACGCCGTCAGTTGCCGTCCCTTTTTCGCTCCGTTCATCCCTGCTTGGTGACCGTCACGGTCGTGGTTCCGCTCCATGCTCCGATGTTGAATTCCGCGTCGGCAGCATCCAGCTCATAGCCCTCGGGGAGGGAGAGCACCTGCACGTGATATTCGCCAAGCTCCGCCTCGTAAACAGCCTCGCCGTTTTCATCCGCAGTGATGGGATGGCAGGCTTCGTCGGTGCAGAAACTCACCAGCGCGCCGGGAACCGGCTCGCCGCTCTGATCCTTGACCACAACGCTGTACTTGACCTCGCCGTACTGCTCGGTCTTGGGCAGATACTCGTCAAACACGTCTTTGAACGCCTGAGTCGAGGGCATGGCGCCCACTTTCGTCCAGACCACCTGACCGTTGCGATCCACAAGGATGCTTGTGGGGACGCCTTCGATGTTAAAGCATCTGGTGAAGCGGAAGCTTTCGTCCTGCGCAAGCGGGAAGGTCAGATTGTTTTCCTTCGCAAACTTCTGCATGACCTCGGCGGTGTCGCTGTACTCCGTGGAAAGCGCGATGACGGCAATCCGATCCTTATATTCCTCATAGGCCTCCTCCAGATAGGGGAACTCCATCTTGCAGTAGCCGCACCATGTGGCCCAGAGGTTCACAAGAACAAGGTCGTGATCCTTCAACTCCTCAGAGAGGGTGAAGGTCTCTCCGTCCGCGGTGGTGACGGAGAAATCGGGAAGCAGCATTCCGACCTTACCGATGCCGGTGGTCGTGGACCAGCTTGCGGGAAGGGTGGCCTCGGTGGGTTCCTCCGCAGGGGCTTCGGTCGTGTCTTCCACGATGGCGTCGGTGGTGGCCGCAGCTTCGGTCTGCGCTTCCGTTGTCGCGGCAGACTCGACTTGTTCCCCGGAACCGAAGTTGGCAACGTTCCCGGCGGTCTCCGCAGTCGATGCCGGTGCGCCGGAAGTCGTGTCCGTGCCGGACGTGCCGGCGCAAGCGGTCAGAGCGAGCGCGAGCACCAGAAGCAAGGCAGTGAAAAGAGATGTTTTTCGCATGATATTTCCTCCTGTTTTTTACGCCGCGCCTGATTGACGCGGCGGTTTTTACCTTTCCAACAGACGTCGGATTCGTTTTGCGAGGCTGCCCGCAGCCAGATCCTCCAGGTCAATGACCTGAATCCCCAGCTCGGCGGCGCGGCTGCGCATCGGGCCGCCGCCGCGCTCTGCGGTGACGACCGCAGCCTTTGCGGTTTTTCCGCCAAACCGATCCCGCAGAATCGCAAGCTCGTTCAGCGCCTCCGTGCGGACCTCGCAGGTTTTGCAGCTGATAAAGACCGGGGTAATGCCCCGCGTTGCCAACACGTCCAGCTCGTTGGTCACAGCGGACTGCTGCTCGTCCGCCTCCCAGTCCACAATCGCGCTCAGACGCACGTCGTCAAAAAGCTTGGCGTCCACGCAGGCCTTGTAGACGTACAGCTCCAGAACGCTTCCCACGTCCCGCAGCCAAAACCGAACCTGATGATCCCGGAAGGTAAACCGCACCC
>CACXHI010000070.1 GCA_902767395.1 Oscillospiraceae bacterium | reverse complement strand
TCCGAGGATGGAACCCAGATTCTTACGACGACTGATCTCATTGAGATTCCGGATTCCGGCAACTTTGTTTTCGGCTTTCAGGCCAACGGCATGAATGCCACCTGGCAGAAATATGATCGTCAGGATGAGGACGTCCCCTATTCCTACAACAACGGACGCAGCTTTCTCGCGGATGAACTCATTCACGTCAAGCTTCCGCCCATCGAATGGGGAGAGGAGGGCGACAGATATCAATTGGTTCTGTTCAAATCCGACGAAGCCACCAAGATTGTCATTCCACTCACGCGCGAGGAGGATGTTACGCTCAGTCGGATCTATTGCGGCTCTGTTCCGCCTGAGCCATACCGCGGAAACGCCGGCGAGGGCATTGCCGTTTTGCCTTGGATTGCAAACCTGCTCAGTTTTATCCTCAAACCGCTGTTTGGTTTCTCCAGCGCCGAGGCCATCGCCGTTCCTGTGACAGCGCTTGGCTCTGCCGGGGCCGCGCTCGGCCTGATTCCCGGCTTTGCGCAGGAAGGATTGATCAACATCAACGACATGGCCGTCTTTACCGCCGTTTGTATGTGCTGGAGCGGATATCTCAGCACGCATGTATCCATGATGGAGATTCTCGGCTGCCGCGAGCACACCGGCAAGGCCATTATCAGTCATACAATCGGCGGCCTCTGCGCCGGTGTGGCTGCGCACTGGATTTTCGTTCTTGTAATGTTGCTGTAAGGTGATAAGGAGGTTTCATGGCACAGATCATCGAATACAAATGTCCTTGCTGCGGCGGAATTATTGAGTTTGATTCTGACACGCAGAAAATGAAATGCCCGTACTGCGAGACAACCTTTGACCCCTCCGCTTTGATGGAGATGGATGAAGCTCTGAATCAGCAGAAGCCGGACGACATTGAATGGGAAACGCCGCAGACCGCGTTCAGCGAGGCAGAAACAGAAAACATGGGCGTATACACCTGTCATTCCTGCGGTGGCGAGATCATTGCTGACGCAAATACCGGCGCGACGCACTGCCCGTTCTGCGGAAATCCCGTGGTTCTGACGAGTCGGTTTTCCGGCGCTCTGAAACCGGACTACGTGATACCCTTTAAGCTGAACAAGGAGGACGCAAAGGCCGCCCTGAAAAAACACATGAGCGGCAAAAAGCTCCTGCCGCGTCTGTTCTCCAAGGAAAGCCATCTGGATGAAATCAAGGGTCTCTATGTCCCCTTCTGGCTTTATGGCGCGGACGTGGACGCGCAGTTTAATTTCCACGCCACACGGACACGAATGTGGCGGCACGGCAATCGAGAATACACGGAGACAACGCATTTCCGTCTGGAACGCAGCGGCGGACTGAGCTTTGACAACGTTCCGGTGGACGGCTCCACGAAAATGGACGACGCCATGATGGAGTCCATCGAGCCGTTCGATATGAGCGCCGCTGTTCCCTTCCAGACCGCCTATCTGTCCGGTTATTATGCAGACAAATACGACGTGGATGCCAGCGCGAGCATCGGCCGTGCCAACGAACGCATCAAAAACAGCACCACCGAGGCGTTCTCTTCGACAACCTCTGGGTATGCAACCGTCGTCCCTGAAGGCTCGTCCATTCAGGTTCACAACGGAAAAGCAACTTATGCCATGTATCCGGTTTGGCTTTTGACAACAAATTACCGTGGAAAAACCTATCAATTTGCGATGAACGGACAGACCGGTAAACTGGTTGGCGATATGCCGGTGGATAAAAGCCTGTACTGGAAATGGTATGCAATCTACGCGGCAATTTGTTCCGCCATTAGTTGGCTCTTGCTCTATTTCTTTTTCTTACGGTAGGAGGGTATGGCAATGAAAAGAATCTTATCTGTGATGCTGACCCTTGCGCTGGTTTTCGCATTCTGCATGGTAGTTTCCGCCGAGGATTCGCTTCCCCTACAAATCACCGGAACCTCCGAAGCAGACAACGTGGTGGATTCCGCAGATCTGCTGACCGAAGCAGAGGAAGAAGCACTGCGGGAGACGGCGCGCGAGATCAGTCAACGTCAGGTATGTGACGTTGTGATTCTGACGGAATCCGGTTTGGACGGCAGCTCTCCAATGGATTATGCCGACGACTATTTCGACTACAACGGCTACGGCTA
This sequence comes from Oscillospiraceae bacterium, assembly GCA_902767395.1. GTDB lineage: Bacteria > Bacillota > Clostridia > Oscillospirales > Oscillospiraceae > JAFRPC01. The sequence continues at coordinate 472 of CACXHI010000070.1, read as the reverse complement.
CGGCCCGGATCGGAGCGGAATTCTGCTCCTGTTGGACATGCAGGAGCGCGACTGGTGGATTTCCACACGGGGCGCGGCGATTCAAGCGTTTACAGACGACGGAATCCAGTATCTTTGGAGCAAATGCTCCGCGCGGATTTCCAACGGCTCCTATGCAGAGGGCTTTGAGGAATACCTCAAGACGGCAGATCAAATGCTCAGCGTATACAACGGGACGATCTCCGACACAGCGTATGAGGAATATCAGGAAGATTTTCAGGCTTTTGTTGAGAACAATTCCCGCACTTCCTCGAAACCAAGCGCAGTGAAAACGACCTTGTTCGCGCTTGGAGTTGGACTGATCCTTGCGTTCTTGCCCACTTCCCTGCTCAAGTCCCAGCTAAAGACTGTCCGTTCCAACTACAGCGCTGGGAATTATCGCCGTGCAGACAGTATGCATCTGGACCGGACCCGCGATATTTACCTCTACGCC
>CACXHI010000069.1 GCA_902767395.1 Oscillospiraceae bacterium | reverse complement strand
TTCCCAAACAGTTTTCTGACAAGGTTTACCCGTCCAAACGTATGCTCTAAGGCGCAGTTTTTCTCCCGCTCTTGAAGAATCTTCAGATAAGCGTTTTTCGCTGCCGGGCAGGCGTCGGAGTATTTGACTTTGAGTCGCAGATCGTCGATTGCCGCGAAGTCCAGCCGGTCAAAATCGTTGTTCATTGCGATCAAACGGAGCATGTCCATCCGGTACAGCCGCTCGTCGATCTGTGTCATCGCGGCGGCCGTGAATCGAGGCGGCAGCGGCTTGTCTGTGATACGTCCCTGAACCGCAACAACCTCTCTACGCTCCATATCGTTGAGTCCGACCAGCTCCGCCTGTACCTCATGGAAGCTGGCAGCCTCGATCAGCAGGGCAATCTTGTGTCGAAAAGCGACCACAACCCGCGGATTCCAATTGCCCGAGGCCAGTGCAAACTCCACCCGGCGAAGCTCCTTGACCGATTTTCCCTCCGCGTCTGCGGTAAAGCGCTCCAGCGCCTCCCGGCCCAGCACGTCTTCGCGCTCATCCAAATGCTCGAAAAACGGCTGCTTGAGCACTTCGGAGCACTCAAAGGCCTCGACCCGATTCCGAATCCGCTTCACCTCGGCCAGATCTGCGGCTTCAAGTCCCTCGCACAGCGCTTCCAGCCGCTCGGTCTGCTTCTGCTCAATGCGGGCAAGGATGCGCTCGGCATAGGGGGCTCTCGTTTGCAGCACGTAGACGCTGTGGTTGATGCGATCCTGACGGCGGAGCAGCTCGTCCAGCTCCAGCGTGTCCAGATCGTCGGTCAGCGTCTGCAGCTCCCACTTCTCACGCACCTCAAAGGCGGGATAGAGAAAGTCCATTGCCTCCCGGCTGCAATCGGGCAGAAGCTCCCCCGCCTGCACAGCGGTCATCATCTGATGCAGGGCGACGCAATCCGCCCGTCTCGCCAGCTCCCGAAGCTCCTCCAGGGTGGAAACCGCGCTGAGCGCGGCTGCCGTCCCCGCAGTGGGGACCGGAACCTCCGAGGCCGTGGGCGGCGTCTTCTGCGCCTCGAACACAGCCTCGGCGCTTTGCGCCGGCGTGGAGAACAGCGCGTCGTCGAACAAATCGAAAACGTTGCCCTGCTCCGCCTCCGCCGTCCGGCGCATTCCCGGCCATGCCCGCTTCAGGGCGGACAACGCGCGCAGCCGCGCCTCGAGGGCGGGCACGCCGGTATTTTCCAGCGCGCGGGCGAGCTGCACGGCGGAAACCGTGCGGCCCCCCAGCTTGCAGACCGGTTCCTCCGTGACGGAGAAGGCCGATAGATCGTTTGCGTCCGGGCGGAACCGGTTGAACAGCAGCTCCAGCTCCATCGGCTCCTTCTGCGGCAGATCCGCCGCGCCAATCTGGCGAAAGCGTTTGGCGGCCTCGGCGCAGATGAGATAGAGCTCAGGGCTTTCAAAGCCCTGCTCCCGCAGAAGATCCAGCGTGCGGGTCACAAGCGTCTGCGGATTGCCGACGAGATCGGCCTTGTTGAGCACGAAGATCGTCCGATCCTCCGATGCCGCAAGCTGCTTCAGCAGCTCGTTCTGTTCCGACGTCTCCATCCGTCCGGCGTCAAGCAGACAAAGGCGCAGCCCGTCCGGCAGGGAAAGCACGCCGTCCAGCGCGGAGAGCAGGGTGCGCCGCCCTGCGCCGGGGAGGGAAACGACGCTCTGCGCGTCGATGCTCCGGTCAAGCTCATTCAACATGGGGCAAGTCTCCTTTTCTTCATAACATGGTCGTATACGTCTGTGCAGCCCCGCTCAGTCCGCGCCCCGGCGGGAGAGGCGGTCCGGCAGCGCTTCGTCTGCGGTGACGAACACGGTGCGGTAGTTTTCATAGACCACCATCCCCGGCTTGGCGCCGGCAGGCTTCTTGACCTGCCGCACCGGGCAGAGGTCCACCGGGACGTTGTGCCCCTGACGGGCCTGCGAGTACCAGACTGCCAGCTCCGCCGCCTCGGTAATCGTCTGATCGGGAACGGACGCACCGGCGCAGGCAATGATCACGTGACTGCCGTGCGCCTTCTGCACATGGAGCCAGAGGTCGGTCTTATAGGCCAGCTTCGTCGTCAGCAGGTCGTTCTGCCGGTTGTTGCGACCCACCAGAATCTGAAACCCGTCTGACGAGCGGAATTCCATCGGCTTCGAAGGCGGCGTCTTCATCTGCTTTTTCCGGTCAGTCTGGCGCAGATATCCGCCCTCCGTCAGCTCCGCCCGGATGTCGGCAATATCCCGCTCGCTCTCGGCGCGGGACAGCGCCTCCAGCACGGAGGCCAGATAGGTTTCCTCCGTGCGGCCCAGTACGAGCTGCTCGGTCAAAAATTTCTCGGCGTGCTTGGCCTTATTGTAATCCTTATAGAACTTCGCGGCGTTTTGCTGCGGAGAGAGGGTGACGTTCAGGGGAATCTCGATCCGCCGCATTTCGGGGTCGTAAAAGTCCGCGGCGACGAGCCGGGCCTGCCCGCGCTGGATCAGATGGAGGTTGGCGGTCACAATGTCTCCGAGCTGGCGCAGGCGCTCCCGGTCATAGGTTGCCTCCAGCTCCTTCTCCTGATTGGCCAGCTTGCGGCGAACGCGGGAGAGCTGGTTCGTCAGGGTCTTGTGGAGGCTCTGGGTACGGGCGCGCATCCGTTCCGCAAGCGCCCGCCCGGTGTAAAAATCGTCCAACAGCTCCGAAAAGCTCGCAAAGCTGTCCTGCGTCATATAGCCCTCGTACTGGCGGATGGGTCGAAAGGAAAAATCCTTCCGTTCCCCTGCCAGCAGGAGGCGGGTGGGAACAAAGCGGGCCGTCAGTCCCTGCAAGGCAGGCAGCAGGGCCTCGGCAAGGGCCGCGCGGTCCAGCGCGGTCAGATCCGGGTCGGTCCTGCCGGTGGTCAGCCACGCCAGCTCCCTGGCAATCAGCGGCGAAACGCCCGCATAGCGGTCTGTGAGCCAGCGGTCCAGGGTCGTCGGGTGATCCACGGCGTCAAGGGCGGCGCGGAGGGTCTGGGGCGTTTCGCCGCGCAGATCCAGCTTTCCCTGCGCGGGCGGCTCCCGGTAGAACAGGCCGGGGAGCACCTGCCGCTTTTCCGACATCTCAAAGTCCACCCGGCGCAGGCAGTCAATGATCCGGCCGTCCGGCCCGGTGAGGATCAGGTTGGAATTGCGGCCCATCAGCTCCAAAAACAGGTGCTTCTCGCTCAGAACACCCAGCTCGTCGGCGCTTTCGATGCAAAGATCCACAGCCCGCTCCATCGGGAGCTGCCGCAGACTGAGGACGCGTCCGCCCGCCAGATGCTTCCGCAGAAGCATACAAAACATGGGCGGCTGGGCGGGGTTCTCGAATCTCGCCTGCGTATAGTGCAGGCGGGGATGGTTGGAGGAGGCGGAGAGCAGAAGCTTTCGGTTCCCCGCGCCGGGGGTACGAAGCTGGAGCAGCACCGCGTCGCGCTCGGGCTGTTGAATCTTGTCGATCCGCGCCCCGGGCAGGGTTTGATTCAGCTCGTCCGTCAGCGCGGTGAGAAAAATCGCGTCAAGAGGCATGTTCGGTCTCCCTTCCGTGGTTGTAAAGCTCGTTGACCCGCTCGTGCCGACCGGTCAGCCACAGCCAGCCAAACAGGGCCTCCAGCCCGGTTGCGCGGGCGTACTGGCCCGGGGAAGCGGACTTGGGCGCGGCGTGCGAATGGGCGTTGCGCCCCCGCTTGTAGACGGCCAGCTCCTCGTCGGTCAGCTTGGGCAGAACGGCCTCCACAAAGGCCGCCTGTGCCGGCGCGGTAACCCGGGCGACGGTGCGCGCGTGCAGATCGCGGACGCGGGCCGAGCCTGCGCAGCACAGTTCCGTCCGCACCAGAAGCTCAAACACCGCGTCGCCCACATGGGCCAGCGCCAGCTCGGAGACGGTGGCAAGCTGCTCCGGCGTCAGGGTCAGGGCCAGATAGTCGGTCATTTTTGCAGCCCCTCCTCCATGAATTTGATGCGATAGGTCACAAACAGGGCGACTGCCATCGGCAGCGCCGTGGCATAGAGGATGGGGAGCAGAGCGGAGGAATAGCCGCCGATCAAAAGCAGGGCGCCGAGCACCAGCATCCACCGCCGCACCGTCTCCAGTCGGGCGATCCGCCGCTCGAACAGCGCCCGAATCCGCGCCCGGCCCTCGGGCAGCTCCGGCAGGGCGTCGTCCTGCCCCGCCTCCGCATGCCTGCGGTAGAGCCGCCAGCCCCCGCGCGAGGCGGCAAGGGCCCAGCCCGCCCGCTCGCGCTCGGCGTGGAAGGTAATCTCCCCGGCGCTTCCCGGCCGGTCGCCGCAATAGTCGAAGCGGTGGAGCCAGCTTCCCTCGCCCTGTGCATAGCGCTGGACGAAGCGCCCCGGCTTCACGGCCTGCCAGCCGCCGCGGGACATCGCGTTGAGCGTGAATTCGAGCCCGGACAGATTGCCGGGGCGGTAATAGTGAAGGGTTCGTTTCTCTTTCATCGGGCTTCCTCCGAATTGTCCTGCGTTTGTTTGTTCCTATTATAGCAGAGATTCCGAGAATTTCAATCCATTTGGCAAAAATGTCAAAATACCGCTTGTCAGAACGGATTTCCTGTGTTACAATGCTTGTATTGGAATTTGATAAAGGAGGAGTTTTTTATGCAAATTCTGAAGCCCGCGACTGCGGGCACCCTGGAATCCAGCGATCTGATGGTCACACTGGAGCCGGGTACCGACGGCATTGAGCTGTCTCTCACAAGCAGCGTCATGAATCAGTATGGCCGTCAGATCAAGAAGACCGTCCTCGAAACCTTAGATCGGCTCGAAGTCAAGGACGCCAAGGTCACCGTGGTGGACAAGGGCGCTCTGGACTGCACCATCAAGGCCCGTGTGGAGTGTGCCGTGCTCCGCAGCTGCGATAAGTCGCAGGCGAATATTCCCTGGGGAGGTGTAATCAGATGATTCCTCGTCCGAAGCCCGAACGGTTCCGTCTGCGCCGGACTATGATTTTTATGAGCGCGCAGAAGCCCGGCCTGATTAAGGACGCCTACATCTACGGTGTGGACTCCATCATGCTGGATCTCGAGGACGCCGTGGCGGAGAACCAGAAGGACGCCGCCCGCTTCAGCCTGTACCACGCGCTCACCACCATCGACTAC
>CACXHI010000068.1 GCA_902767395.1 Oscillospiraceae bacterium | reverse complement strand
TGCTTGCGATTCCGAAGTAGCCAAATCTCTCTTGCGTTTTTCTGTGATTTCGGTTATGATTCTTTCCACAGGGGACACCTCTCTTTCGGTTTGATGGTTGTGGTAGATTCATTAAACCACATTGAGGTGCCCTCTGTGGTCTTTATTTTTCCTACATTTATTTTACACTAAGTGAACGGAAGAGATAGCTTTTTTCAAAAAGCTGTGCTATAATGACAGAACACATCAACACAAGGAGGCGGCGCTATGAAGCTTGACGCCGGAACCATTTCCTTCCCCGGGCTGGGAATCGACGGGATCAACCCGCCGCGGACACTGCCGTTTCTCGTCTTTGGCCGGGAGATTTATTTCTACGGGTTGATTATCGCGCTGGGGTTTCTGCTGGCGATTCTCTATGCCAGACGGCGCGTGCGGGAATTCGGAACGAATTTTGACCTGGTGACGGACGCAATTTTGTTTGCCGTGCCTGCCGCGATTGTCTGCGCCCGAATCTACTATGTGGCCTTCCGCTGGGACGCCTACAAGGACAACCCCATCTCGGTTCTCTATATCTGGGAGGGCGGCATTGCCATTTACGGCGGCGTGATCGGGGCGATTCTTGGGCTGCTGCTCTTTGCAAGGGTCAAAAAGCAAAAGCTGACGCCCTATCTCGATCTGATGGCGCTGGGCCTTTTGATCGGCCAGCTCATCGGGCGCTGGGGCAACTTCTTCAACCGCGAGGCCTATGGCGCGGAAATCTTCAACGACTTCTTCCTCCGCATGGGAATCGCGGGGACCGACGGGACGGTGCGCTATTGGCACCCGACCTTCCTCTATGAGTCTGTGTGGAATCTGGTGGGCTTCGTGCTGCTCCACTTCCTGTCCAAGCGGCGGAGGTACGACGGGCAGACCTTCCTGCAATATGTGGCGTGGTACGGCCTCGGCCGCGTCTGGATCGAGGGGCTGCGGACGGATTCCCTCTACCTCACCGGCACGACGATCCGCGTGAGTCAGCTCCTTGCAGGCGTCAGCTTCGTCCTTGCCGTGGGCGTGATGCTCTATATCCGGCTGCGGAAGAAGCCGGACGGCAGCGGGATGCTGGTCAATCAGACGCCGAGCGTCGACGTGGAAAGCCCCGCGCCGCAGACAGACGAAACATAAAAACAACCGTGCCGTGGAAACACGCTTCTGCGTTTCCACGGCACGGTCAGTTTGTCAAAGAAGTTGAAAACTGAAAATCGAAGGTTGAAAGTTGTGGACTCGTCGGCACCTCATTACATCTTCTCCGGGGCCTCGAAGCCCAGAAGGTCGATACAGGTTTCCAGCACGCGGCGGGTCAGGCCGATCAGTGCGATATAGCCCTGCTGCTTTTGCTTGTCCTCTTCGGTGAGGATGCGGGTCTCATGATAGAACTTATTGGCATAGCCCGACAGCTCGTAGGTATAGGCGCAAATCGCACTCGGCGCGCAGTCTCGGTAGGCCAGCTCCAGCGCATCGGGAAGCCGGGTCAGCGCCAGCATGAGATCCTTGGCCTCCGCCGTCTCGGGGGCGGTGATGGGCAGGTCCTCCCAAGCGCCATAGCGGGCAAGGATCGACTTAATCCGCACGATGGTATAGAGAATGTAGGGACCGGTATTGCCCTCGAAGGCCGCAAAGCGGTCGAGATCGAAGATATAGTCCTTGGTCGGCGTGTTCATCAAATCACCGTATTTCAGCGCCGCCATTGCAATTTTTGCCGTCGTCTGCTCCACGTCGTCACCGGTGACGAGCTTGTTTTCCTCGACCTTGGCGCGGACGAAGTCCGTCACCTCGTCGATCAGCGTCTCCAGCCGCATGACGCCGCCGGTGCGGGTCTTGAAGGGCCTGCCGTCCTTGCCGTTCATCGTGCCGTAGCCGATGTGCCGCAGCTCCGTCTCCGGGCGCACCAGCTCCGCCTTGTGCGCGGCGCGGAACACCTGCTCGAAGTGCAGGCTCTGCCGCTTGTCCACGACGTAGAGAATCCGGTCGGGGTTCCAAGTCTGCATCCGCTGCCAGATCGTCGCAAGGTCGGTGGTCGCGTAGAGGGTCGCGCCGTCGGACTTCATGATAATGCAGGGGGGAACCTCCTTCGTATCGGTCGGCTCCTGCACCTGAATAACCCGCGCACCCTCGCTCTGCTCCAGAATGCCCTGCCGCTCCATCCGCTCAATCATGGGCGGGATATAGGGCTGCGCGTCACTCTCGCCCAACCAGCTCTCAAAGCTGACGCCGAGCTTGTCGTAGTTCTTCTTCAGATCCGGCACGGAAACCCCCATGATGTGCTTCCACAGCGCCCGATAGCCGGGTCTGCCCTGCTGGAACTGGACGGTTGCCGCATGGGCGGCGGCGGCAAAGGCCTCGTCCGTCTTGGCCTTGGCGGAAGCGGCGGGGTAGATTTCCTCCAGATCAGAGAGGGTAAACGGCGGCTGTGCGGGATACTCTCCGGTGAAGCTCTCGTCGAAATAGCACAGCTCCGGCTGGCGGCAGCGCAGCTCGGAAATAATCAAGCCCATTTGCAGGCCCCAGTCGCCCAAATGGATATCCCCGATGGTCTCGTTGCCGAAGAAGCGCTGGATGCGCTTGATGCTCTCCCCGATGATGGCGGCGCGCAGATGCCCGATGTGCAGGGGCTTGGCCACGTTGGGGCCGCCGTAATCGATCACTACGGTTCCGGCCTTGGGGTCCGGCTCCACGCCAAGGTGCGGCGCGGTGCGGGCCTGCTCCAGATAGGACGCAAGGAAGGACGGCTTCAGCCGCAGATTCAGGAAGCCGGGCGCGACGGCCTGCACCTCGGAGAAGGTTTCGTCGTCCGAAAGCTTCTCCGCCACGTCGTTTGCGATCTGGATGGGCGCCTTTCGGTAGGCCTTCGCAGCGGGCATTGCGCCGTTGCACTGGTATTCGCAGAGGTCCGGGCGGTTGGACACCGTAACCTTCCCGTAGGCAGGATCATATCCGGCGGTCTCAAACGCCGCGCAGACCTTGGCGGAGATCATCGTTAAGATTTTTTCCATAGTTGTCACCTGATTTTCGTTATGATGGATGATTATAGCAAAAAAGGAGAGAATTGTAAAGGGGGTTCCGGCGCGCGCGGCATTCTATCAACGTCCCGCCGTAACAGTCCAGCGCACATTGTAGTGGCCGCTGACCACAGCGGTCTCTGCTTCCATCTACGGAACGCGGTCGAACGCTGCAACGTTCTGGCCGATGTGGTCATCGGCCACTACGGGACGGGCTGAACTGTTACGTCCAGCCGCCTCCAGCGCCAAGCGGAAACAGCCGTAGATGCCGGCGTCGTTGCCCAGCGTAGCAAGGGCGAACTTTGTATCCTTGCAGGCGTGGAACATGTGGTGGCGGAAGCGGGGAACGACGCCCACGAGCAGGGCTGGACCAGCCTTGGACATGCCGCCGCCGAGCACCACCAGCTCCGGATCGACCATACAGCAGCCGCCCGCAATGGTCAGGCCCAGCACGTCAAACAGCTGATCCAGCAGCTCCTTTGCCAGCGCATCTCCTTGCGCGGCACAGGCAAAGACCGTCTTCGCACTGACCTCCTCCGCTGACCGCAGGAGGGTGGGACGGGCCGGCTCCGCTGCCAGCGCACGCTGCGCGATGCGGCCCAGCGCACGGGCCGAGGCATACTGCTCGGCACAGCCCCGCTTACCGCAGGTACATTCCTCCGCGTCGGACGAGAGGTCGACACACAGATGTCCGATCTCACAGCCCACGCCGTGCGCGCCGTTGAGAATCTGTCCGTTCCAGATGAAGCCGCCGCCGATGCCGGTGCCCAGCGTCACCATCAGCATGGAGCGGCTGCCTCTGCCCCCGCCGTCGTAGTACTCGCCCAGCGCGGCGACGTTCGCGTCGTTGCCCGCCTTGACGGGCAGCCCGGTCAGGGCGGACAGAGTACGGTGTAGGTTGAAAACGCCCCAGTTGAGATTGACGCAGCGGTTCACGTTGCCATCGTCGTCCACCGGGCCGGGAACGCCGATGCCCACACCGAGCACGTCCCGCTTTGGGACGTCCCGCCGTCGGAGACAGGCGTCAATGGCTGCAGCAACGTCCGGGAGAATCGCCTCCCCGCCGTTTTCGGTGCGGGTCGGAAGCTCCTGCTTCTCCAGCAGCTCGCCCTCGCGGGAGAATAAGCCGAGCTTGACCGTCGTGCCGCCCACGTCCACGCCGAATGCGTATTTCATACAGATCCCGCCTTTCTGATCCCAACCTCGCAGCGCGTAACCGTCTGCACGCGCCATTGTATTTTCTCTTATCATACCACAATCCCGCCGCCGACGCAAGAACAGAAGCGAAGAAAAACCGAACCCGTATGTGTCAAGCGTTCGAGCTTCAGGGGAGGGGCGTTCAAAGATCTGCAAGAGATTTCTGATTGTCTTTCTCTGATTCCGAAGCCACAAGCTCCGCCAAAGCCGCAATCACCGCCGCGCAGACCGCGAAGACCCCGCCGATCAGCAATTGCCCCAGCCGTTTTCTGTTCATGGCGCTCACACCCACAGGTCGGCGCTTCGGCCGGAGCCAAGCTCGAAGTGAAGCTTGGCGATTCCCAGATCCACCTTGGTATAGAAGCCCCAGCCGGGCTTCGCCCGGACCCTGTCGCCCTCCAGGGCGAAGCGGAACCTCTGCTGATTCATGGCCGTGGGCGCCAGCAGCACAGCCTCCAGACCCCTACGATACCAATTCGGCGCGTTGGGAGACAAATCGCCAACCTGCTCCGCAGTCTTGGTTTTACGGGCGCTGCCCTGACTCTTCCCGTAACCTAAGGCAATCACCATATAGCAGACCTCGCCCGTCGGGACGTGGATCTTCGCCTTTCCCTTTTTGTAGGTCAGGGCCACCCAGCAGGAGTTGACCCCCGCTGCCTGAGCCGCCAGAACCACCCGCTCGCCGTAATAGCCAACGGCCTCGTCCCTGCCCTTGGGGCCGACCAATGCCAGATAGTTTTTACACCCCTCAAAGCTGCCGTAGTGGGGCTTCTCCGCCTGAAATGCCTCGGGCTCCTCTAAAATCAGCTGCATGTTCAGGCCGCTTCCCCGATTGCAGGCGTCAAGTTCCGCCCGGATCGCGGCAACGGCATCCTCCCGCAGAGGCGCCTCTGTAAAGCGCCGCACCGAATGCCGCGCCTTCATAATCTCCATCCAGTCCATATCAAACTCCTTTTCTGATTTCTGACGTTTTCTGAAAGTGATCTATCCGCGTTCAAATCGGACGATATACGCGCCGAGCACCTGACGACAGGGGATGGCCGCGGCGTTTTCGGCTGTCAGGGGCTGCTTTTCGTATTGTGTTGCGACTTCCTCCCGAAAGGCAGGCAGGGTCTTGCCGATGCTGACGCCCTGAGCGTCGCCCGGGCGGAAGGTCCAGACGAATTCACAGTCGCAGAACTCCTTGTTTGCCGCGATGTTCTCCGTGGGGCGCAGAATATAGCTATCTCCGGTGTGGAAAAAGCAGCCGCAGTTGTCCCGCTCCGCGGGGCAGCCGCCTTCAAGCCCGACGCCGGTGTAACTCAGCCTCAAGAAGGGCGCTTCGATCCGCACCGTTCTGCCGGAGCGCGTGAAGCGGAGCTCGTCCCTGCCGCTGCGCCAGTTTGCAACGTTCAGCCAGCCCCGGCAGCCCGCGTGCTCCACCGGCGCGTTCAATTCAACGTATACTTCCGTCTCGTCCCGGATCTCGCTGTTGATCCGCAGGACAGGCCGGAGCGATTCAAAGCCATCCGGCAGCAGCGCCCGCACCCGATCCTGCTCCACGCCGTAGGCCATGACGAATTGTTCAATCTGCATAGGTTATCCTCCGTGGTCGCGTATGCCCGGCACGCCGCAGCCTTTTCGTGAGATGATTTTGTATGTTCGCATTTTCCTATTACTTATTGCTCGTTACCTGTTGCTTACTTTTCTCAGCTTCTCCAAGACGGCCTCAAAATAATCGGGGCGAGGGCAGGTGACGGTGAGCTCCTTGCCGGTGCGGGGGTGGCGGAAGGTCAGGGCGCGGGCGTGGAGGCACTGGCTGTCCTGCCCCAGCTCGGGCTTGGGACTGCCGTAGACGGTATCGCCCAGAATCGGGTGGTGAAGATAGGCCATGTGGACGCGAATCTGGTGCGTCCGCCCCGTTTCCAGACGGCACTGCACCAGCGTGTACTGCCCCAGCCGCTCCAGCACCTGCCAATGGGTCACGGCGCTACGGCTGTTTTTGTCGGTGACGGCCATTTTCTTGCGATCCACCGGATGCCGCCCGATGGGAGCGTCCACGGTACCGCTGTCCTCGCGGAAGCCGCCCTTGACGATTGCCTCATAGGTGCGGCGGAGGCTGTGATCCTGAAGCTGTTCGGCCAGCGCCTGATGGGCAAAGTCGTTCTTCGCCACGATCAGAAGACCGGAGGTGTCCTTGTCGATCCGGTGGACGATGCCGGGGCGCAGCTCGCCGTTGATGCCGGACAGGCTTTCGCGGCAGTGGTACATCAGGGCGTTGACCAGCGTATCGTCCCAATGGCCGGGGGCGGGATGGACGACAACGCCCTTGGGCTTGTTGAGCACCAGTACGTCCGCATCCTCGTACACCACGTCCAGCGGCAGGTCCCGCGCCTCGAGCGCAACCTCCCGCACCTCGGGCAGCACGACGGCATAGACGGCGCCGGAAACCGTCTTGTCCTGCTTGCGCAGGGGCTTGCCGTTACACGTCACCGCCCCGGCCTCCAACAGCTTCTGCGCCGCCGAGCGCGTCGTATTCTCCAGCGTCTGGGATAGAAACACGTCCATGCGCAGGCCGGACGCTTCGGCTTTCAGTTCCATAACACACCTCTCACAGAGTTACAGGGAATAAGGAATAAGTAATAAGTATTCTTGGCTGATACTTATTACTTATCCTTTGTCACTTATTACTTTTCCGACTGTCGCGGTCAAAAAACAGCTCATAGACGACGAGTGCAATCGCGCCACAGGTGATGAAGATATCCGCCACGTTGAACACGGCGAAGCGGACGAACAGCGGCTCGATCATATCCGTGACCTCGCCGGACACGGCGCGATCCACGGCGTTGCCCAGCGCCCCGCCGCCGATGGCGGCGAGACACCAGAGGGCAAAGGGGGCGGTAATCACCTTGCGGCGGATCAGCACAGCCAGCACGGCAAAGAAGACGACCACCAGCGCCAGAAAGAACCAGCGCCCGCCGCCCAGCATTGAAAAAGCCGCGCCGGAATTGCGAACGTAGGTCAGGCCCACCACGCCGGGGATCAGCGGAATCTGTTGGCCGTAGGCAATGCCCGCCCGCGTCAGTGCCTTGGTCCCCTGATCGGCAGCGAGGATGCAGACCATAAACAGGACCAGAAGCAGGGCGCGTTTCCGGGTCATTTTGCGTTCCTCTCGGCCCCGTCGATGACGTGGCGCATCAGCAGCGTGGATGTCACGGAGCCAACGCCGCCGGGGACCGGGGTGATGGCGCTGACCAGCGGGGAGACGGAGGCATAGTCCACGTCGCCGCAGATTCCGCCGCCTTCCTTGGGGTGAATGCCCACGTCCACGACCACTGCACCGGGCTTGATATAGGCCGCGTCGATCATCTCGCGGCGGCCCAGCGCCGCCACAACGATGTCGCCCTCTCTGGCGACGGAGGCCAGCGCCTGCGTCCGGCTGTGGCAAACCGTCACGGTGGCGTTGGCGTTCAGCAGCAGCCTCGCGGCGGGCATTCCCACCGTGCGGGAGCGGCCCAGCACCACGGCCCGCTTGCCCTCAATGGGAATTTGATAGCGGCGAAGCAGCTCCATGCAGGCCTCGGCCGTGCAGGGGATGTAGCAGGGCTGTGCGTGGATATTGGCGCAGTCCACGTCCTTCTCCGGGGCGATCAGATCCGTCAGAACCCCCTCGTCCATGTGGGCAGGCAGCGGGCGGAACATCAGAAGCCCCGTCAGGAGCGGGTCGGCGTTGATTTCACGAATCAACTGGGCAACGTCCTCCTGCGTCACGTCAGCAGGCAGGATGTAGCGCCGGACGCGCACACCGGTTTCCTTTGCAGCCCGCAGCATCCCGGCCTCATAGCTGACGGAGGCAGGGTCCTCTCCCACCCGGACCGTGGCGAGCACGGGGAAAATATAATTCAGATACAGCGCATCCGTCCGTGCCTTGAGCTCCGCGCGCAGCTCCTTGGCAACGCTTTTGCCGTCCAATAAAATCATAGTGATGACTCCTCTATCGTCTTAGAACAGGCCGGTGATTCTGCCGCTCTCATCCACGTCGATCCGCTCGGCGGCGGGGGACTTGGGCAGGCCGGGCATGGTCATGATGGAACCGGTCAGCGCGACGATGAAGCCTGCGCCGGCGCTGATCTTGACCTCCCGCACCGTAATCGTGAAATCCTCGGGCGCGCCGAGCACGTTCTGGTCGTCGGTGAAGGAATACTGGGTCTTTGCCACGCAGATCGGCAGCTTGCCGTAGCCCATCGCCTCGAACTCGTCGAGCTGCTTGGCGGCGGCGGGCAGGAAGTTGACCCGTCCGGCGTGATAGACCCGCTTGGCAATGGCCTCGATCTTGGTGCGCAGGGGCTGATCGAGCTCATAGCAGAAGTGGAAATCGTTGGGCTGCTCGCACAGACGCAGAACCTCGCGGGCAAGGCTCTCTCCGCCCTCGCCGCCCTTGGCCCAGACCTCGGAGAGGGCGACGTTGACGCCCAGCTCGCGGCACTTGGCCTCAATCAGCGCCAGCTCCGCCTCGGTGTCGTTGGGGAAACGGTTGATGGCCACGACGCAGGGCAGGCCGTAGACGTCCTTGACGTTGCCCACGTGCCGCAGCAGGTTGGGCAGGCCGCGTTCAAGGGCCTCGAGGTTCTCCTGATTCAACTCGGCCTTGGGCACGCCGCCGTTGTACTTGAGCGCACGCACCGTGGCGACAATAACCACTGCGCTGGGGCGAAGCCCCGCCATGCGGCACTTGATATCGAGGAATTTCTCCGCGCCGAGGTCTGCGCCGAAGCCGGCCTCGGTGACGGTGTAATCCGACAGAGACAGGGCCAGCTTGGTGGCGGAGACGGAGTTGCAGCCGTGGGCGATGTTGGCGAAGGGACCGCCGTGGACGAAGGCAGGGTTGCCCTCGAGAGTCTGCACCAGATTGGGGCGGATCGCGTCCTTGAGCAGGGCGGCCATGGCGCCGTGGGCCTTGAGATCGCCCGCCGTAACGGGCTTTCCGCCGTAGGTGTAGGCGACGATGATCCGGCTCAGGCGCTGCTTCAGGTCGGCAAGGTCGTTGGCAAGGCAGAGCACCGCCATGACCTCGGAGGCCACGGTAATGTCGAAGCCGTCCTCGCGGGGCGTGCCGTTGGCCTTTCCGCCAAGGCCGTCCACCACGAAGCGGAGCTGACGGTCGTTCATATCCACGCAGCGCTTCCAGGTGATGCGCTTGGCGTCAATGCCCAGCGCGTTGCCCTGCTGAATGTGGTTATCCAGCATGGCGGCCAGCAGATTGTTTGCCGCACCGATGGCATGGAAGTCGCCGGTAAAGTGCAGGTTGATATCCTCCATCGGAACCACCTGCGCATAGCCGCCGCCGGCCGCGCCGCCCTTGACGCCGAACACCGGGCCGAGGGAGGGCTCGCGCAGCGCAACCATGGTGCGCTTGCCCAGCCGGTTCAGCGCGTCCGCCAGACCGATGGTGGTCGTGGTCTTGCCCTCTCCGGCGGGGGTGGGGTTGATGGCGGTGACAAGAATCAGCTTCGCATTCTCGGCCATAGCAGCCGTGGCGGGGCGGATGATCTTGGCCTTATACTTGCCGTAGGGCTCGACCCACGATTCGGGGATTCCGGCCTTTTTCGCAATCTCATAAATCGGGCGCATTTCACAGCTCTGTGCAATTTCAATATCGGTTTTCACGGTGTAAGGTCTCCTTCCGTTCGATTTTAGACGCGTCGGCTCATTCCACGTGGGCGGCGAGCCAGTCTCTGAGCTGGGCGATGGGCACGCGAACCTGCTCCATCGTATCGCGGTCACGGATGGTCACGGCGTTGTCGGCGGGGGTGTTCTCGTCCCCGACGGTGGCAAAGTCTACCGTGATGCAGTAGGGCGTGCCGATCTCGTCGGCGCGGCGGTAGCGCTTGCCGATGGAGCCGGTGTCGTCATAGTCCACCATAAAGTGCTTTGCCAGCTCGTCACGCAGCTCCATTGCCTTCTCGCCCAGCTTCTTGGACAGGGGCAGAATCGCGGCCTTAATGGGCGCGATGGAGGGCTTGAGGTGCAGCACCACGCGCACGTCGTTCTTGGCCTCGTCCACAACCTCCTCGTCGTAGGCCTGACAGAGCAGGGCCAGAACCGTGCGGTCGAGACCGTAGGTGCTCTCAATGATATAGGGGATATAGCGTTCGTTGGTATAGGGATCGAGATAGTCCATCTTCTGCCCGCTGTATTCCTGATGGCGGGTCAGATCGAAGTCGGTGCGGTCGTGGGTGCCGTTGATCTCGCCCCAGCCGAGGCTCGGGAACAGGAACTCGATATCGCAGGCGGCCTTGGCGTAGTGGGCCAGCTTCTCATGGTCGTGGAAGCGAAGGTTCTCCGCGGGCAGGCCCAGATCCTCAAAGAATTTCTTGCCGTAGTTCTTGAAATACTCGTAGAGCTCCAGGTCGTCA
>CACXHI010000067.1 GCA_902767395.1 Oscillospiraceae bacterium | reverse complement strand
TGTTATACGTTGTGCTCCCTGTCCCTTCGTAGCTGATCGTATAGGTATTCGGGAAAGCAGTTGTATTGTAATCTGTGTTCAGTGTCGCGGCCTTCGGCTGCCCATTATAGATCAAATTCGTCGGAGCGCTGATCGTCATTGTCAGTCCGGTGGTAGTATCGCATTCCGGGGTTTCACAGCTTGCCGTAATGGTCGCTCCCATGGCCGCATATTTGAAGCTGTGTACATGAGTCGGTTTTGACAATTCCACCGGTGTACTGGCATAGTCCGTTTTCTTCTCTCCGCCTTCATTCACCGCCAGAAGATACACGTGATAATCCGTTCCCCAGGTTCCGGTGATGCTGCTGTCCAGAGTAAACGTACCCGTGCCGGACTCTGATCCGGCGATAAGCGCCGTATACTGCAGCGCACTTGCATCGCTTGCCGTATAAACCTTATCCGTTACCATCACATATGCTTTTGTTCCATTCTGCTTATTCGATCCACTGATGGTATACGGGATCGTCACAACATCGCCTTTCCTGGAGGCGCTTTTCCCGGTCGTTACTGAGATGCCGAGATTATTATCCTTCATCGTCAGCTTGTACGATTTGGAAGATTCAGATGAGATTTCAGATGTGAAGAGGACAGAGGACAGATTTAAATTGAAAGCGGGCCGCGCATCGAGGGGGGAGTTCACGTTGGAGTGGTTCACCCCGCCGTCGCCAGCCACGGCGCCTGCATTGAGGAGATTACGAGCGTACGGCGACCGCAGCCACCACGATGCACCTGACGCCTTGCGGTCATCATTACCGGAAAAAAGAGTTTCCGCTTCCTGTGCCGAAAGGAAGAAGAAATATTCATTCTCCAGAGAAGCGGCTCCATATAAAATATAATTACTGTATCCACCCTTGTAATAATACGATGTACCATCTTCGCTCCTGTTATTTAATTCGGAAACACTCGTAGCAAGAATAGCATTCTTCTCGATCCCGGAAGGCCAGTTGTTATAGAAATTTGTACACCACGTCTGCGCGCTGCTGCCCTGCCACTGATTACCCGAATTGGTATCCGGCTTGAACTGCGTGGTAGCCAGCGTATCATTGGAAATCAGCAGCATGCCGGATCCTGCGGTGTTTCCGGTACCGTTACCCAGTACCCGCCACAGCACAGGCAGATTATTATAGCTGCCGAACCAGATCTTATTTCCCGCTGCAATCTTCCCTGTCCCCAAGGTAATTCCGGTGCCAGTGCTGTCTGCCAACGCGGAAATCGGCACGGCTGTCAGCATCATGCTGATCATCAGAGCGAGCGTCATAACAAGCGCCAGCCCCATATTCATCTTCTCCCTGTCCTTTTTCTCCATCCTCCTCATCCTCCTCAATTGATCCGTTCGCTTTCACAATACCCTTGTCTTGCGGCCGCCTCATGGACACTATCCTTCATCTTCACGTTCCTGTTCTTCACTCTTCAGATAACCTTATTCCTCTCCATCGTCTGACTTTGCCGATCCCTTCAGCAAATCTTCCGAATCTGCCGTTCTTCCGAGCGCATCTCCCGACTTTGCTGATCTCACTAACACAAAATCCCGAAACACTTTTTTCCCAGCTTCCAGGTGTGCCCATGGCTCAGATGCCCCCGATAACTGGCCAGGCTGCGCTTAATATCCTCCAAATCGATCTTCCCGGACGCGTATTGCCTTCGAAACAGTTTCAGTCGCCGCTTAAACCGCCGCTTGTTGCTGGTTCGAAGCTTCCGGATCACCTTTCCTGTCTCTGTCAGATAAAAGTGCCATCCTACATAATCCACTCCCTGAGCCATCGGAAACAGCTGCGTCTTCTGATTGAATTCCAGCTTCAGTTCCCTGTCAGCATACTCCCAAATCTCCGCCAGAACGGTTTCCAGCAGGGCTTTGTCCCGATGCAGCAGCACCAAGTCATCCATGTACCGGATGTAGTATTTGATCCGGTACTTCTCCTTGATGATTCTGTCAATCCCATCCAGGTAGTACAGCGCAAACCATTGACTGCTCTGATTTCCCATGGGCAGTCCCTTTCCCGGTTCCCTGTGAAAGCTGTCCACAATCCGAAAAAGCAACTTCCGCACCTCCGGATCCGGAAAACGGGAAAGTCTCGCTTTCAGTGTTTCATGATCCACGCTGTCGAAATACTTTCGCACATCGCATTTCAGTACCCACTCTTCTGTTCCGTACTCCCGACAAAAGGAACGCATAAACTTCGTCAGCCGGTTCATGGCAAAGTGAGTCCCCTTGCCCTGCCGGCAGGCGGCACAGTCATAGATCAGTCTCGGCTCAAACCACGGACGGAGTACATCGTCACAAATACACCTCTGCACCACGCGATCCCCGAATCGAAGGGCCTGAATCTCCCGGGTCTTGGGATCATGGATCGTAAAGCGGTAATACGGCGCCGGCGAATACCGTTTTAGCTCAAGCGCGTCATGAATCCGCCACAGGTTCTCGGACAGATTCAGCTCAAAGGCGACCACATCCTGCTTATGCCGTTTGCCCCGGGCCGCCATCTGGTAAGCCCTGTACAGGTTCTGAAAATCATAAATCTTTTCATATTCTCCCATGGATATCCTCCACGCGGCCGCCGGGGAGAGCCCTCCTCCATGGCGGGCAGGCCCTCCAGGCTGTCGAAAACAAACCGTCAGGGATTTCTCCCCCGTTCGCGTCCGCAGCGCTGACGGTATGTGTTTTCCGGAAAAGAGATGCCTTCCCGTTTCCGGATGGAACAGGATTCCTTCGCCCTGTCACACGGGTCTGCTCCACTCGGAACAGACATCTGGCAAGAGGGCAATGCAGGCCGCGCACCGTTGTTGTTATCCACGTTGTTGTTGTTCACCCAGCCGTCGTTGTCCACGACGCCCGCATTGTTACTGTTGTTAGCGTACGGCGACCGCAGCCACCACCACGTTTCAACCCTGTCCCGTATGTCATAAGGCCAAAAGGCGCTTATAACCCAAATCGTTTCCGGTCGCTGACCGTCCAGGCGCCCAGCAGGTTCCGGCAGTCGTATACCTGACGGGTAATCTGCTCATACTGTTTCGGCAAAATACACTGCTGTTCCATGGCCAGCTGTGAAATGTACCCCAGCAATCGGAGCATGGTCTGCGCCTGCTACTGGCGCATCTGCCGCCGCTCTGCCTGATCTCTTCTCCCGGGCAAAACATAAATCTCATTGGCAATGTACAGATTTTCAATCACATCCAGCGCGTAATTCTGCAGCTTTGATACCAGCGTAAACCGAAACCGCTTCGGCGATTTGTCCGTCACCGTCATCACATAGCTGCACAACTCCTTGGCTTTCGTGATCACCGACAGTTCACTGTTTGCGATGCAGATCACGATCCTTCCTGTATTTGAAGCAACACAAAAACCGCCGAACCTGACAGGGTACACTAACCCCGTCAAATCCGACGGTCATCTATCACGAATGTTGTATGCAGTTTCAAGCGACTCGCAGCCACAAGACGAAAAGAGGGCACGGTTAGCCCTTGCTCTGCTCTGCTCTGCTCTGCTCTGCTCTGCTCTGCTCTGAGTGTGCGCCGGTTCAGCATCCTTGTCAAGTCCTTTCCCGTAATTTTATTTCAAACTGAGCGCCGGATTCTGTTTCATCTGATCCACCACTCCGTGCAGCAGCTTCTTTACGC
>CACXHI010000066.1 GCA_902767395.1 Oscillospiraceae bacterium | reverse complement strand
TTCCGCTGCTGTTTCCGGCGCTCGCCCATCTGTCAAAACCCGAAACGCATCCGTCAGCAGGCCGTCGCCGGCCAGAATCGCCAGCGCATCACCGTAAACTTTATGGTTGGTCAGTCTTCCACGGCGGTAGTCGTCATCATCCATTGCAGGAAGATCATCGTGAATCAGGCTATAGGTGTGAATCATTTCGATTGCAATCGCGGCGGAATCGGCGTCGGCAACGCTGCCGCCGCAGGCAACGCAAAATAGATAAGTCAAAAAAGGCCGCAGGCGTTTCCCACCTGCGAGCAGGCTGTAGTTCATCGCCTCGAACAGCCGCGCCTGCGGCGCTTCTCCGGCCTTTTGATAGCAGTCTCTTAGCTTTTGTTCAAACCGTCGGTTGACGGCAGCCCAAGCTTCATTCAGCGTCTTCATGGGCAAAGGGCACCTCCTCGATCCTTCCGTTGGAATCTCTTGTAAGCTTCAAGACCTCAAGCTCAGCCTGATCGAGCAGCTTCCCGCAGCTCGCCGCCAGCGCGGTCCCTTCCTGAAACAGCTTCATGGCCTCCTCCAGTGAAACGGAGCCGTCCTCCAGAAGGTGAACGATTTGCTCCAGTCGCTCCATAGAGGCTTCAAAGGTTTGCACTTTTGCTTTCGACATAAAGACCTCCGAATCTTATCAATCCATTGCTTTTGTCCGAACGGTTCCGTCTTGGAAGGTTACGTCCAGAAGCATCCCAGACTGCGTCTGCGCGGCGCTCGTCACAAGAGAACCGGACGCATCGGATACCGTTGCATACCCGCGCGAGAGTACCTTCAGGGGACTCATAGCGTCCAACGACGCGGCAAGGTGTGTCAGACGATGCCTTTCCCCCGTGACGATTCCGGACTGGGCGGAACATAAACAATCCAGCATTCGGTCCAGCGTCTGGCGGCGCTCTCGAATCAACGCCATAGGATCATGCAGAGCCGGACTGGCATTCAGGGCTGTCAGCCTCGCCCGTGCCAATGCCGTCTGACGGCGAAGGGCCGCTGCCATCGCCTTTTCCAACGCGCGCAGGCGCGCGTACAGTTCTACCTGATCGGGAACGGCGAGCTCCGCTGCATTTGACGGCGTTGCCGCCCGAAGATCAGCCACGTAATCGGAGATCGTCACGTCCGGCTCATGGCCGACAGCCGAAATAACCGGGATCTCAGAATCAAAAATGGCCTGTGCCACGATCTGCTCGTTAAAAGCCCAGAGATCCTCCATGGACCCGCCGCCGCGACCGACAATCAAAAGATCACACAGGTGCGTTTGATTTGCGTAGCCAATCGCACGCGCGATTTCTCCCGCTGCCGCCTCGCCCTGAACCCGAACAGGAAGGAGGATCACCTTGCTCAGCGGAAAACGCTTTCCCAAAATCCGAAGCACGTCGTGAATCGCCGCGCCGGCCGGGGAGGTGACGATACCAATGCGATGCGGGATGCGCGGCAGCGAACGCTTATGGGAATCTGAAAACATTCCCTGCGCCTCCAGACGCTGTTTGAGCTGTTCGAAGGCGAGCTGCAAATCTCCCGCCCCGTCCGGAATCAGGCGCGTGCAGTAGAGCTGATATGCGCCGTCGCGCGGGTACACGGAAACCCTTCCGACTGCCAGCACTGACAGTCCGTTCTCCGGGCGAAACCGAAGCGCGCTTGCGCTGCCCTTGAACAGCACGCACTTGAGCGTGGAGTCGGCGTCCTTCAAAGAAAAATAGTGGTGTCCCGAGGGGTAAAGCTTATAGTTGCTGAGCTCCCCGCGAACGCAGACGTTTTGCAGCGCGGGAACGCGATCGAACGCGGCTTTTATCAACGTGTTGAGCTGGGTCACGGAATAGACAGAGGGTGTATTGTTCATATTCTCAGTTGTTTTGCAGACGGAGCCACGTCAGTACGGCAATTCCCATCGCGTTGTCTGTGGAAAACTGCGGCGCGCCGAAAACGGACTCCGCCATCCGGCGACGCAGCATGGAATTGGATGCGACACCGCCGGAAAAGACGACGGGAAGCGGATAGACCTTTTGTGCATTTTTCGTTGCGGTTCGCACGGCCTCCACAATGGTGCGAAGCGCAAAATAGGACGTCTTCGCGTCGGACGCGCCCTGTTCCCGGAAACGGCGGACCTGATTCTCCACCCCGGACAGGGAAAACTCGAAATCCCGCACCTTGACGCGGAACCAGTCGCCGTCGGTGAGACCGGCACAGGCGGCGTCAAGCGCCTTGCCCGCCGGAAAGTCGAATTGCAAAAGCTGTCCCGTCCGGTCAATGAGTTGCCCGGCGGAAATATCCGTCGTTCCGCCGAGTCTCGCACACAAAACATTCCCGTCTGCGGACGAATGAACGAGGAGCAGCTCCGTCGTACCGCCGGAAAGATGCCATGCCAGAAAATCTCTGCCCAGAAGATCAAGCCGTCCGGCGGACCACAGGACAGCCGCCACGTGGCCCTGCTGGTGTGAGAAGGAAAACACCGGCACATGAAGCGCTGCGCCGAGAACACGCGCTTGAGATTCCCCTGCCAGAAAACATGGCATGTAGGAACCCTCCACTGCACGGGGCCGGGTACTGACGCCGATGGCATCAACCGAGCCTGCGGGAATTTGCGCAAAGAGCCTGTCGGAGAGCTCCGGCAGGCGTTTTACGTGAGAAAACAGGGCCTCCGATTGGCGAAGGCCCAATTCCCCGGTCTTCACCGGCAAAAGCCGGGAGACAGACTCCCCTCCCCGGCCATCAAAGGCCGCGACGGAGGTGGTGTAATTGCTGGTATCAAAGCCGACGGTTCTCATGCTTCCGGCTTCCGATCACGGGAGAAAGCGCCGAGGATTCCGTTGACGAATGCGACGGTCTCCGGTTCCTCGTACTTCTGTGTCAGCTTGACAGCCTCGTTGATGGCAACGTTCATCGGAACGTCCTCCACATAGAGGGCCTCATACATGGCAAGCTCCATCACGGCCCGTGCCAGACGCGAGATCCGATTGACGTTCCAGCCAATCGAATACTGGGCCAGATAGGCCTCCAGCTCCTCCCGGCGGGCAGTCACACCCTCGACGACGAAAGCAATGTAGGCGCGCTGCTTCGCACTGGGCTTGTCGGCATAGACCTCGTTTTCCCCGGACAGGAGTGCGTAATAGGTCTCTTCAAAACGATCCTTTATCACCGTATCCACTGCCTCGCCCGTACACTGAACGGCGTAAATCAAGTGGACGGCGATTTCTCTGGCAGCCGATCTGGTCATACGCTGCGCTCCGTCCATCAGGCCTTGCCCATGGAGACGCCGGTGACGTTCACGCCGACGGCGGTCACCTTGATCCCGGCCATGGACTCCACCGCGTTTGTTACGGCATTCTGGACGTTCTTGGCAATCTCGACCACGGAATGCCCGTAGACCACGATGATGCCGCAATCCAGCTCGACGTTGTCATCGCCCATCGTTACGTGCACGCCCTTGATGTTGACCACGCCTTCCACGTCGCGTACGGCGGCAAGCGCAATGGTCACGATCACGTCCTCATTGATATTCACGCTGCCGTTTTCCAGTTCCTTGGTCATGTAGCTCTTATTCTCTGCCATGGTAACTTCCTCCTTTGTATAGGCTTTTTCTCATTGTATCACAAATTGCAAAAAAAACAACCGCAATTTTAGGTTTTTACCTCAATAATCCGAATCTGTGAAAGATCATAGTCGGTTTGTGCCAGGACGATGTCGGTTAGAATGGCAACGTCTGTCTCAGACAGTCCGTCCGAGGCCACGGCGAGATCGATTCCCTCCCCCGTCATATAGGCGACGCACTCCGCATAGCCCTTGGAGATGACAAGGCTCTCGATGGACGCCTCGGAAAGCGCCATGTTCACAATGGATTCCAGCTTCATGGTGCTTGCACTCACGTCCTCGTTCTCTCCGGCGTAGGAAATCGTTTCCTGCAGCAAATGAACCGCGCTGTCGCGACTTTGCTGGCGGCTCAGGCGCATCCGTGCAAAGACCTCCGCAGCCGGGGCGTCCTCATCCTCAGAGGGCTGATTGGCAAGCGCCTCCAAGCTGTCCGTTTCTTTTTGCATCACCAGCGCGGCGTCGTCCATCAGCTTCTGCTGATCGAGCGTAGAAACCAGATCGGCGGGCTTTTGCGTTTCATAGCGCCAGTTCAGGTAAATGCCTCCACAAACGAAGATTAGAACAGCCGCCACGATGGCATTTCGTTTCCAGATTTTCATTTCAAATCCTCCATTACTTCATTTTCACAACTGTGATTTGATCGCCTCCCAGTCCCAGCAGGCCAGCCACTGCCGCAGAGAGCTGATAACGCACCTGTGCGTCTGCGCCGCCCTCCGCAACGATCAGAGCGCCCTGAAAGACCGGGTAGGCCCTGCTCACAACGGCTGGTTCATTGTATGCGCTTCCTCGATTGAGAATCACCGTTTTTTCTTCGACCGACTCCGAATGACGGTCGGACTCGGAGGCGCTGGTTTGGGTTCTGTCGGTCAGATAGTGTGAGGATGGGCCGGAACGCAGCGTCAGCATCACACGAACCTTTCCGGCCCCGTCCACCTGCGTGAGAAGTGCCTCCAGCTCCCGCTCTGTTTTTGCCCGGTAGGCCTCGCCCTCGTCCGCCGGCTCCGGTTCAGAAAGCGCCTGCGTCGGCGTTGGCGCAACAGATGTATTCTCCTTCGAGGGCCAGAGCATCAGACCGACGCCCAGCAAAAGGATCAAAAGCGGAAGCTTGTAGCGGCCCAGTAAGGCCGGGAGCTGGCCCGGCAGATTCCATTTCAGCTTCATCCGCCCTCCCATTGCTGCCGCGCCGGGGGCAGCGTCAGTTCTTGTTCGATCCGCTTTTCCAGATCTGCACGCTGTTCTGTCGTCCAGCTTCCCGAAACCGTGACTTGTGCCGGAATCCAAAGGCCGTCGGGGGTCTTCTCCGCCGTCACGGTGAAGGAAGCTGTGAGCCCCAATTCCACTGCCTGCGTTTCCAGCCAGCGTACCGTCTGCTCCTCGACCAGTCGGCGCAGAATCGCCTCATTCTTCTCCTGCGCCTGTGCCTGCCGCTGGCTCTGCGTCAGTCCGGTAAACAGATCGGGAAGTGCCGCCAGATCTACGCGCAGCAACGGACGCAGCGCTGTGAGAATCATCAGACAGCCGCCGCAGAGGGCAATGACCTTTCCGGCCCGCTTTCCGCGAAGCAGGGCTGTGCTGAGACTGATTAAAAAGCCGCAGAACACCAAGCGAAGCAGATACGCTTTGACGCTGTTCATGGGATCACCGTCCGAATACAGAGTACAAGAATCATCAGTGTGGTGAAACAGGCAATTCCCGTCAAGGCCAGAAGCAGTCCCATGGCCTGTGCGAGCTTCTCCACCAGAGGGCCCTGACTGCCCTTGCCAAACAGGCCGCACAGGGCTGCCGTCATTTTTAAGAGCAGATATTGCAGAGCGATCTGAAAGAACGGCCCCAGACAGATCCCGAAAACCGCCAGCATTCCGTAGAGTCCGACCCCGGTTTTGAGCAGGGAGGCAGCCGTGAGCAGGGAGCCGGAGGCCTCGGATACGATTCCGCCCACCACGGGAACCATCCCTGCCACGACGGAGCGCAAGGTGCGCAGCCGCTGTGCGTCCAGACTTCCGGAAACTATGCCCGTAAAGGTCAAGACGGCAGAATACCCGTACATCACGCCCTTAATCAGTGTCACCAGCACCCATTGAATCAACTCCCGAAGCTTGGAAAGATTTTTCATCTTCAGCGCGGTTTCCGCAACGCCGAGCAGGAGCAGGAGCCCCAACAGCGGCACCAGCAGACCGTTTACCAGAGCGAGCAGGCCGTTCAAAAGGATGATCCCCAGCCCCGATACCGCTGTGGATGAGAGATCGCCCGAGGCCGTCATCAGAGAGGCCATCGTCGGAAAGAGCAGGCCGGTATAGCGGTGGAGATTTTCGATCGTCTGCGTTCCGAGCGTCATCATTGCGCCAAAGCTGTGCGTACAGGCTGCGGTAATTGTCAATGCGCCGACGAGGGGAACGAGTCCCTTTCCCCGCTCCCAGTCCTCCAAAAGCGAACAGAGCAGAGCTGCCGCAAGAATCAGTCCGACGGAGGCCAGACCTTCGCGCAGGTGCAGATCTTTGATCTGGCCGATCGTACTGACCAGCAGACGGAGCAGCTTGTCCCCGAAGCCGTCCACCGCACCGTCATAGGTCCCGATTTCCTGAAGAACCTCCCCGGATAGGCCGGCCTCGGGGTCAATTTCCGCTTCCAGCACTGCGCGGGGGTCCTCGGCAGACGCGGAAAAAGGAACCAGCGTCAGCACGAGCCAGAGAAGGGCCAAAAACCGCAGGCATCTCACAGCAGATCCTCAATGAGCGCAAGCACTGCTTGCACCAGCGGAAGACTGACGCAGAGGCAGAGCACGCCGCCGCCGAGCTCGACAAGCTTTGCAAGGGTGCCTTGTCCCGCGTCGGCGCAGAGGCTGGAGGACAGCTCTGTCAGGATGCCGAGCCCCATGCATTTCCAGAGCGGCGCGGCCAGCGCGGGCTCGAGCCCCGCGCGATCCGCCAGTGATCGCGCAAGCTGGAGAATGGGCGAGACCCCTTCTAAAATCAGACAGGCACCAAGCGCACAGGCACCCAGGCTCAGAACCAGCGCCAGCTCCGGGGACTGCTTCTTGACGACAAGTGTGAGAAGTGCAGCGATGACGGAAAGGGCGGAAAGCTTTGTAAGAGAAGTCATCAAAAGTGAAACAACTCCTTCACCAGCGAGAAGAGATCGGCAATTTTTTCCACAACCAGCATCAGGACGACGACCAGACCCGCCAAGGTCGTCATGGTTGCCTGCTCCTCCCGCCCGGATCGGATCAAAACCTGATTCAAAATCGAAATAATGATCCCGACGGCGGCAATTTTGAAAATCAGATCAATGTCCATTACAGTACCAATACCAGCACAGCCGCCCCGGTTGTAAGCCCCAACAGCGCGTAGCTGCGGCATTTTCCCGTCATCTGCGTGTGCAGATCCTCGGACAGAGATGCGATCTCCTCGGTGGTCAAACGAAGCTGGGAAACCTGCGTCTCGAGGTCGGTCTGGCCGAAGTCGTCAAGCAGACGTTCAAGCGCTGTCAGCGCAGAATCCGGCAGGATCAGTCCGGCCTGTGCGGCTGCGCGGCGGGTACGTCCTGCTGTAGCCCGGTCAGGAAGGCTTGCCTCCTGCCCCAAAAGGGAGAAGAAGGTTCCTACCGCCCCGTGGACACTCTTCGCGGTCTGCTTACACAGCGGGACGAACGGCGTACCGGCATATTGCATCTGCCCGGAGAACCGCTCCAGTGCGGCGCGAAGCTGGCGAAGCTGCTCCTCGGTTTTACGAAGCCGCAGGGCCGCGTGCAGTCCCACCCATGCCGAAGAGGTCAGGATCATCCCGGATGCGGCAATTTTCACGATTTCCATAGTTTATCCTTTCCATATGCAGACTGCGATCTGGACGAAGGACCGCAAGGTTTTCAAACACACCCGTTTCCAACAGCGCCCAATAGACCGGACGGCGGCGGAGATCCTCTGCGCTTTCCGCGTGTGCCGTTGCAAGAAAGCGCACGCCGCAGCACGCGGCCTGGCTGATTGCCTCGGCGTCCGCCGCCGCAGTAATCTCGTCCACGGCAATCCAGTCCGGGGACATGGAACGGATTAAGAGCTCAATCCCGCAGACCTTGGAGCAGGCGGTCAGGACGTCTGTTCGGCTCCCGACATTGAGTTGAGGCTGACCGTACCTGCAGGTGGCCAGCTCTCCACGCTCGTCCACCAGTGCTACGCGCCAGCCGCAGGAGTCAGACAGCTGGCGAACCAAATCTCGGAGGACCGTGGTTTTTCCCGCCCGCGGCGGGCCGAGGATCAGGGTCGAGCGCGGAAAGGCTTGCAGCTCGCTGACAATCGACGTCGCGCAGCCGAGACGTTCGCAGGCAAGACGCAGGTTGACTGCCTGCACGTCGCGGATCGTCTGAATCTCCGTCCCGCGCATGACCGCGCTCCCGCAAAGACCCAGCCGATGTCCGAAGGGAAGATTCAGAAACCCCGCGCGAAGCTGCTCCTGAACCGCATAGGCAGAGCTCTCCGTGGCACGGCGGAGAATATCCTCCAGCAAGGCGGGGGAAACAATTTGCGGCCCGTCCCGACACGGGATGGGAAGCTCCCGGCCCGCGGTCACCCAGCTTGGGGAAACGCCGCTTCGGAATCGAAGCTCCTCCACCCGCCTTCCGCTTTTCTCCAGCAGCGAAACCACGCAGGACCGAAACGGCTCGGGGAACAGCGCCGGGATCTGTTGTAATCGCTCGTCCATTTTCATCACCTGAGAAATGCTATGACGGGCA
>CACXHI010000065.1 GCA_902767395.1 Oscillospiraceae bacterium | reverse complement strand
GGGGACGGAAAACGAGAGTTTGCGGCGCTGGCGGTGGCGGGCGGAAAGGCGGGGGAGGGAATTACCGCCCTGTGTCCGCCCTGCGGCGTTTGCCGTCAGGTGTTGCGTGAATTCTGCGGTGCAGAGTTTCCAATCTATCTCGCAGGGGCGGAAGGAACGTTCGAGTGCCACAGCCTCGGAGAATTGCTGCCATTGAGCTTTTCCAACGCGGAGCTTCCTTGAAGCGCTCCGCACAGCGTCCTGTGATGCGGGTCGGCCCGCGTCGCGGGACGCTCTTTTCAAGCCCGATTCCGGCACGTTTTTTTGCCGTCCGCATAAACTGGCCTGAGGAGATGAAGCGATGGACACGACTTTTCTGCTGGCAGGCGGGGATCGGCGGCAATTCTGGCTCTCCCGCCTCCTCCGCCCGTTGGGGCGGATCTATTCCGTCGGGGTGCCGGAGCTGGCGGACTGCCTTCCGGAAGCGCCCGTTGACGTTTTGATTCTTCCGACGCCCTGTCTGAATTCATCCGGGCGCCTGCGCGCGGCGGCTGTGGAGGGACTTGACCCGGCGGCCCTGCGCGGTGTGTATGACGTCCATACCCGCGTCTACGGCGGGGCGCTGCCCCGGACGGTGGAGGCGCTGCTGCCGGGCTGTGGGACGGTGTGCGATTTGCTGCGGGACCCCACCGTGGCGGCGGTCAACGGGCGGCTTACCGCCGAGGCTGCCGTTTCCCTTGTCATGGAGCAGACGGAGGATACTCTTTTTGCACGGCCCTGCCTTGTGCTGGGCTGGGGCCGGATCGGCAAGCCGCTGGCCATTCTGCTGTCCGGGCTCGGCGCGGAGGTTCACGTTGCTGCCAGACGGCCTGAGATTCGTGCGGAGGCGGCCCAGCTCGGCTTCGCGGTGCGGGATTTTGAAACGCCCGGCTCCGCCCCGGCGGTGGTGTTCAACACCGTTCCCGCACCCGCGCTGTCGCGCCCTGCGATGGAAGCGCTGGGTGCCGATACGCTCTGGGTGGAGTTGGCCTCCGCCCCCGGCGGCCTGCCTGCCGACTGGCAGCCGCCCTTCTCCGTGCTGAACGGGAACTCTCTGCCCGGCAGGCGCTTGCCCCGCGCTGCTGCGCGGGCGCTCTTGGAAGGGATCCTTTCCAGGGAGGTGATGTGATGAGAACCGAGACCATTGGATTTGCCCTCTGCGGCTCCTTCTGTACCTTCGAGCCGGTTTTGGCGGCCATGACCCGTCTGAGCCGCGTGTTTGAAACAGTTCAGCCGATTCTCTCCAATACGGTTGCGGTCACCGACAGCCGCTTCGGCTCTGCGGAGAGCTTCCGCACCCGGATCGAGGCCATTTGCCGCCGACCGGTCTGGGACAGCTTGACGCAGGTGGAACCGATCGGACCGAAAAAGCTGCTGGATCTTTTGGTGGTTGCCCCCTGTACGGGCAATACATTGGCGAAGCTGGCGGCAGGCGTGGCGGATACGCCTGTCACCCTTGCCTGCAAGGCGCATCTGCGCAACGCCCGCCCCATCGTGCTGGCAGTCTCTACCAACGACGGTCTGGCCGCCAATGCCCGGAGTATCGGCACGCTGTTGGATCGAAAGCATTTGTATTTCGTCCCGTTCGGACAGGACGACGCCGAAAAAAAGCCGACCTCCCTTGTGGCGGACATGGCGCAAATACCTGAAACCGTAGCGGCAGCCCTCGAAGGACGCCAGCTTCAGCCGGTTTTGCTGCGCTGAAAACGTGAATAAATCCCTCCCTTTTGGCAAAAGCTATGCCAAAAGGGAGGGATTTCACGTGCAAATTTCCAATCGCGCCTACCAGAAGCTTGCGGATCAGCTTGCGCCGAAGTCGAATACCCCGGTGAATTGCATGAAGGCCTTTGCCATTGGCGGCGGCATCTGCGTGCTGGGGCAGGCCCTCAAGAATCTGTATCTGTCGCTGGGAGCCGAACAGGAACCGGCGGCTCTGCTGACCTCCGTAACGTTGATATTTCTCTCGGCGCTTCTGACCGGCTTGGGCGTCTATGACGATCTTGCCAAGCACGGCGGCGCCGGGACGCTCGTTCCGATCACCGGCTTTGCCAACGCGGTCGCCGCGCCTGCCATCGAGTTTCAGACGGAGGGCTGGGTCACGGGCCTTGCGGTGAAAATGTTCACCATCGCCGGACCGGTCATTGTCTATGGGACGGTCACTGCCGTTGTCTACGGGGTGATCTACTGGCTCGTCGCCTGAGCCGGAACAGAAAGAACGCTGCCGCAAAACGGGTGTTTTGCGGCAGCGTATTATTGGCAATGAGCGGTTTTTCGTCCTGTTGCCGGGTCCTTACAGACCCATCTCCCGCTTGACCTCGCCGAAGCACTTGACCACGAAGTCGATATCCTCCTTGGTGTGACCGGCAGAGAGCTGGGTGCGGATGCGATCCTTGCCCTTCGGCACAACGGGGTAGCAGAAGGCCACCACGTAGACGCCCTTCTCCAGCATCCGGCGGGAGAACTCATGGGCCACCTTGGGATCGTAGAGCATGACGGGAACAATGGGATGCTCGCCGGGCAGGAGCTCGAAGCCGAGCTTCTCCATCTCCGCGCGGAAATAGCGGGCGTTGGCATGAACCTTGTCGCGCAGCTCGGTGGAGCCTTCGAGCAGATCCAGCGTTGCAATTGTGGCGGCGCAGATGGCGGGCGCTACGGTGTTGGAGAACAGGTAGGGGCGGCTCTTCTGACGGAGCAGATCGACGATGGGCTGGCGGGCAGCGGTGTAGCCGCCGGAAGCGCCGCCAAGGGCCTTGCCGAAGGTGCCGGTGATGATGTCCACACGGCCCATCACGCCGCAGTACTCCGCGGTGCCGCGGCCATGGTCGCCCATGAAGCCGACCGCGTGGGAGTCGTCCACCATGACCAGCGCGTCAAACTCGTCCGCCAGGTCGCAGATGGCGGGCAGGTTGGCAATGTAGCCGTCCATCGAGAACACACCGTCGGTGGCAATCATGATCTTCTGGCAGCCGGCGGCACGGGCTTCCTGCAGCTTCTCGCGCAGGTCGTCCATGTTATTGTTCTTGTAGCGATAACGAGCGGCCTTGCACAGACGAACGCCGTCGATGATGGAAGCGTGGTTCAGCTCGTCGGAGATGATGGCGTCCTCCTTGCCCAGCAGAGTCTCGAACAGACCGCCGTTGGCGTCGAAGCAGGAGGAGTAGAGGATGGCGTCGTCGGTGCCGACGAAGCGGGCGATGCGCGCCTCAAGCTCCTTGTGGATCTCCTGCGTGCCGCAGATGAAGCGGACGGAGGACAGACCGAAGCCCCAGCGGTCGTATCTCTTCTTGGCGGCGTCGATCAGCTCGGGACGGGTGGACAGGCCAAGGTAGTTGTTGGCGCAGAAGTTGACCACGTTCTTGGCCTTCGTGGTGTCGATGCGGGAATACTGCGGGGTGGTGATGATGCGCTCATCGCGCCAGGTACCGGCCTCACGGATGGCGTTCAGTTCGTTTTCAAACGCAATGTATGCGGACTTCATAAGTAGTTCCTCCTGTGAAATGATGGTGGTTATTTCTTGGTCCAGTCCAGAATGACCTTGCCCGACTTTCCGGAATTCATAGCGGCGAAGCCCTTCTCAAAGTCGGTGTAATGGAAGCGGTGCGTGATGACGGGGGAGAGGTCCAGACCGCCCTGCACCATGTAGGACATCTGATGCCAGTTGTCCATCTTGCGGCCATAGATGCCCTGCAGCATCAGACCCTTGCCGATGATGGTGTTCATATCCAGCGTAAAGGGCTTGTTGCCAATGCCGAGCAGGCTGATCTTGCCGCCGTTGCGCATACAGGAGACCATCTGCTTGAAGGCAATTTCGCTGCCGGACATTTCCAAACCGACGTCGAAGCCCTCGGCAATGCTCTGCTGCTTCATGATCTCGGTAAGATCCTCGCGCATGGTGTTCACAGCGGCGTCCACCTTCATCCTGCGGGCCAGCTCCAGACGGTCGTCGTTGATATCGGTGATGATGACGCGGCGGGCTCCGGCAAATTTGCAGATCCCGGCGGCAATGATACCGATGGGGCCGGCGCCGGTAATCAGCACGTCCTCGCCAACCAGCGGGAACATCAGCGCGGTGTGGGTAGCGTTGCCGAAGGCGTCAAAGAAGGCAACCACGTCCTCGGGCAGAGATTCGTCGATGATGATGACGTTGGTGGCGGGGATGCAGACGTACTCCGCGAACGCGCCGTCGCGGTCAACGCCAACGGAAACCGTGTCCTTGCACCACTGGATATTGCCGGTGTGGCAGTTGCGGCAGCGGTGGCAGGTGATGTGGCCCTCGCCGGAAACGCGCTGACCGACGTGCAGGCCGGTCACACCCTCGCCCAACTTGGCAATCTCGCCAACGTATTCATGGCCGATGGTCATGGGAGGATGCTTGATGTGCTCGGCGGCCCAAGGGTCCCAGTTGTAGATGTGAACGTCCGTGCCGCAGATCGCGGTTTTGTGAATCTTGATCAGAACCTCACCCGCCTTGGGTTCGGGAACCGGAACCTGACGCAGCTCCAGACCGGGACCGGCAATGGGTTTCACAATGGCATCCATGAAGGCTTGCATAAGAATCTCCTTTCGACATCTGAAATAGAGTCTGTTCGATATTTTGGGACAAATTACACAGTTTCGTCCGTACCAACCTATATTATAATCACGAAAAACCACCGCGTCAACTGGTTTTTTCAGAAAAAGACTTGACTTCCCTGTCGAAAGCGCATATGATTGAGCCGTATTCAGTCCTGTTTTGGAAAGAGGGGATAGCCCTTGCACTTTTTGAAGAATCGGAGTTTCGCGCTGCTTTTGGCATTGCTTCTGACGCTTTCTCTGCTTGGCCCGCTGACGATGCGGGCGGAGGCTGCGGAGCTAAAAACCGCCATCGGAACCGTTACGGCCAGCGCCCTTCGCTTCCGTTCCCAGCCGAATTCCTCCGCC
>CACXHI010000064.1 GCA_902767395.1 Oscillospiraceae bacterium | reverse complement strand
CGGCTCAGCACCAGATCCATCTCGCCCACGAATTCGGTGTAGTCCCCGTTGAAGCCGCGCTTGAACTTCACCAGACCGTAGAGTGGGTGATCCTCGCCCACGTCGCCGGGAACGCCCCGGAAGTCATAGACCCGGCAGCCCTTTTCCACCGCCCAGCGGATCATCTCCCACTGAAGCAGATAGTTTGGCATGTAGTTCCGGTCCTCGTTGGAGCTGGCGCCGTAGAGATACCAGACCTTGTCGCCGTACCAGATCGCCAGCGTTCCGGCAATCGCCTTGCGCTTGGCGGACCCGTCCTCCTGCGGCTCGTCGATGAAGGCCATATAGAGGCTGGCGTGCTCGCCCAGATTGTCCAGAATGTCGGCAAAATACTGGGGCTGCCGCGTCACGAAGCCGTCGCGGACGCCGGTGGTCAGCATCAGCCGCCCGAACTCGGGCACCATTTCCTTGCCGCAAACCTCCACCTGAACGCCCTTCTTGATGGCAAGGCGGATATTGTAGCGGGTCTTCTGGTGGAAGGAGGCCAAAAGCTCCTCCTCCGTGCGGCCATTGAGATAAAGGCGGAAGACGTATCGGGGCTGGATGGCCTCGAATTCCGCGCCGCCGGTCTTGAGCTCGAAGCCGGAACGGAGCATATAATCGGTAAAGGCGGTCTCGGAGGAGGGAATGTCCGGGTCGATCTTAAAGACGTAGGCCCGATACTCCTTCGCCAGCTCCCGGACCCGCGCAAACAGCTCGTCCATCGTCGCGTAGTCGTCCACGTCGCAGACCGGGCCGCGGCTGGCGTACATCATGCTGCAGCGCGCGCCGGGAATGGACTTGAAGCCGGGCATGGGCCGAATCAGGACGGAAACCGTGCCCTTGATCTTCCCATCCTCGCCCCGGCAGGCAATGGCCCGCCACGTCCACGCGGATTTCTGCTTGGCCCAATAGGAGCTCTGCGCAAAATTTCCCTTCGGATGGCCCTGCACAAAGGCCTCATATTCCGCCAGGGTGTTTTGGTTGATAATTTCTGTCATGATACAGGCCCAATCTCCCTTATGCACATACTTGCTGTACATTCTACCACAAACCGAAGCGGTTTGCAAGAAAAAAAACGCATGAAACTTTACGCTTGAAAAATCACAAGGTCTATGGTATGATTTTCCTGCAACACAATCACATATAAAGTATCTTGACATCGGTGCGTGCTTTTACTTCAGTAAAAACACACGCCCCGGCTTCACGTGCCCTTGTCAGGATTGGAGTGATTGTGTTGCAGCAATCGGAGTGCTGTGTTTTTCGGGCGTACACTTCGGTGTGCGCCTTTTTTCATGCAAAGGAGGCTGTGGCGCATGGAGAAAAGCACGTTTTTGGACATTCTGTTTGATCTCATCAATGAAAGCGACATATTAGACGCGGAGATTTTGGATCTTTGCGCGGACCGGGACGGCCTGACCGTTCTGATGAAGGACGGTACTTCATGGCGTGTGACGGTCACGCAGGAACGCAAGATCCCGAAATGATTCCGGCTTCTCTCCGTTCGTACCGCCCTGTTGATCCTGAATGCAAGACAAAGGCAAAGCCGCAAACCGTGATCATCGACGGTTTGCGGTTTTGCCTCTGCTGTTCTATCAGAACACGTATTTCTCCCGTCCGTATCGACACGTGTACGCGGATCGGTGGACGAGCGATGCGCGTCCCTACATCCCGTTCCCCCGCGTGCCATTCTGAGCGGAGCGAAGAATCCGTTCCCCGCCGTTTCGTTACGTGGGAACCGTGGCGCACTGGATGTGCGCTGCTATACCGGACGCGGGGATGCGTGGCGCACTGGTGTGCGCCGCTACCGGGGCGTGGGGAGGCGTGGCGCACTGGTGTGCGCCGCTACCGGACGCGGGTGCGGACCGGCGGACGCGCATTGTGCGTCCCTGCATCATCGAAATCACGTATTTCGCAATCCACTCACGTTTTTTTCATTAAAACACGTGCTTTGCCAGTCGTTCGAACGCCTCGCGGACGACGGCGGTGGGAAGAGCCAGATTCATGCGCACGGCCCAGGGATCGCAGAACATTCCGCCGTCCTGCCACGCCACGCCGACGTCGGTTCCCAGCTTTTGCAGCTCGGCGGCGGTCTTTCCGTGGGCCTTGCACCAGTCCTCGCAGTGGAGGAAGAGCATATAGGTTCCCTCCGGCTGCATGAGCGTGACGCCCTTGAAGTGTTCCCGGATGAAGTCGCAGGCGAAGCGGACGTTCTCGG
>CACXHI010000063.1 GCA_902767395.1 Oscillospiraceae bacterium | reverse complement strand
TTAGCCGGATCATCTACGGCGTTGTGGCTCTTGCAGGTATCTGGTGCGTTTCGCTGCTTTTCCGGGATCGCCGGGAGGCGCTGACCGAATGAGCCGAACCCCGGCGAGGTCGGAGAACGCGCACAAACGGAAACGGTTCCGCCCCGCAGCGGCGCATCCCTGCGCCGCTGCGGCGACGGACGGTTTCCCGGATATGCTATATAGAAATCAAAAAAATTTGATTTTTATATAGCATATTTTGTTTTTTTCTGCTATAGTGTAAGACACCGATATTATAAGAGTTTGATACAGGTATTTTCCGGGAACGGAGGGATTGTATGGAACGAAGCTTAAAGCGTCTGCTGCGGAACGAGGGGTACATATTCTTTGCCGTCCTGCTGGTTTTCAGCGTGGCGGAGACCGCGCAGCGAAATTACTGGATGGCTTCGGCCCTTGCCCTTGCTGCCGCCGGAATGCTTGTGCTGGTCCTGACGGTAACGCGCCAGCGTGTCAAGGGCATTGCCGCCACCGTCCAGACGGCGGTGGACAACCTTATTGGCACTGCCACCTCCGCGGCCCCGTGGCCCACGGCATTGATTCGGCTCGAGGACGGAGAGATCCTCTGGCATGACCGCCAGTTCCAAAGAATGCTGAATACGGTGGAATCCCGCGTCGGGGAGCGGATCTCCTCGGTGATTCCGGAGCTGCGGCTGGATTGGATCAAATCCGGCAAGCAGGAGTCCCCGGACGATATGCAGATTCGGGATCGGCGCTTCCGCTGTCTGGGCTTCGCGCCGAAGCCGGAGAACGGGAAAACCCCAACCGCCCAGTTGATTTGGGTGGACTGCACGGAGCTGCTGGAAACGCGGGATGAGTACGTCCGCTCCCGGCCGATTATCTCCATCATTTTGATCGACAATTACGATGAACTGACCAACAATCTGACCGATACCGAGATTTCCAACCTCAACGCGGCGCTGAACGAGCGCATCAGCACTTGGGCAGGAAAGATCGGCGGCCTTTTGCGCAAGCTGGAGCGGAACCGCTTCCTGTTTATTTTCGAGACCAAGGAGCTGTACCGGATCACGGAAGGGAAATTCTCTCTGCTGGAGAGTACCCGCGAGATCACCAATCCCAGCGGCATTGCGGCGACGCTGTCCTTCGGCGTCGGCAAGGACGGCGAGGGATTTCAGGAGAACTACGATTACGCTGCCCTTGCGCTGGAGATGGCCCTGTCCCGCGGCGGTGATCAGGCGGTCATCAAGGATAAGTACGACTTCTCCTTCTACGGCGGCCGGTCTGTGGAGACGGAGCGACGCAGCAAGGTAAAAACCCGCGTGATGGCCTCCTCGTTGACTGCGCTGATTCAGCCGGCGAGCCGGGTTTTCCTGATGGGCCACCGAAACGCCGACGCGGATTCCGTCGGCGCGGCCTGCGGTGTGGCGGCCCTTTGCCGCAGTCTGGGCAAGAAGGTTCACATTGTGGTCGATCAGGCAACCTGCGCCGCGCCGAAGCTGCTGGAGCTCATCCGGGAGGACGCAGCCTATCAGGACGTGTTCCTTTCCGGAGAGGACGCGCTGATCCTCGCGGACGCGAAGAGCTTGCTGATCGTGGTGGATACGAACCGCCCGGATCAGGTGGAGAGCCGGGAGCTGCTGGAGTCCATGAACCGCGTTGCGGTCATTGACCATCACCGCCGCGCGGCGGACTATATCAGCAACGCCGCGATGAACCTCCATGAGCCCTTTGCCTCCTCCGCCAGCGAGCTGGTGACCGAGCTTCTGACCTATACGGTGGACGCCAAGAGTATCCTGCCCTGCGAGCTGGCCGCGTTGATGGCCGGCATCGTGCTGGATACCAAGAACTTTACCGTCCGGGTCAACAGCCGTACCTTCGAGGCGGCGGCCTTCCTGCGCTATCAGGGCGTGGACCCGGTGGACGTGAAGCGTCTGTTCCAGAGCGGCTTCGATGAGACCGTGCAGCGCTACCGCATTGTAGAGAGCGCCAGCCTCTACGGCGACAGCATTGCCATTGCCTGCCCCGAGCAGGAGGTCAGCCGCGCGCTGGCAGGGCAGGCGGCCGACGAGCTTTTGAGCATCAACGGCATTCAGGTTGCCTTTGTGATTTTTCGCCAGCCGGAGGCGGTTTTCATTTCGGCGCGCTCTCTCGGCAGGGTGAACGTGCAGGTGATTCTCGAGACGCTGGGCGGCGGCGGCAACGCGGCCACGGCCGGCGCGCAGATTCGCGGCGCCTCCGTGGAGGAGGTGCGGAAGCAGCTCACCGACGCGATCGACCGTTATTTTGCAGAATAGTTCCATCGAAAGGAGTTTTGAACTATGAAGGTTATTTTATTGCAGGACGTCAGAGGACAGGGCAAAAAGGGAGAAATGGTTACGGTTTCCGACGGCTATGCCCGGAATTTCCTGTTCCCCCGCAAGCTCGCGCAGGAGGCCACGGCCGACAACGTGAACACCATGCGGATGAACGACAAGGCCAAGCGTGAAAAGGAACAGAAGGCCCGCGAGGAGGCGGCGGAGCTGTCCGCCAGACTGCGGGACCTGACGCTGACCGTCTGGGCCAAGGGCGGCGGCGCAGGACGGCTCTTCGGCTCCGTCACCAGTCAGGAAATCGCAGAAGCACTGAAGGCGCAGGAGCAGGTCGAGCTCGACAAGCGCAAGATCGTGATCGACGAGCCGATCAAAACCGTGGGGCTCTATACGGTCAAGGTGAAGCTCGGCTTCGAGATCAACGCTCCGCTGAAGGTGGAAGTGAAGGAAAGATAACCCAAAGATGACAGATCGGTGGTGATGATATGCCTGAGCTTGAGGATTTGCAGTCGCGCCAGCTCCCCCAATCGCTGGAGGCGGAGCAGTCGGTTTTGGGCTCCATGCTCATTGACAGCCGCTGCGTGGGCGACGTGGTGGGGATTTTGAAGCCGGAGGATTTCTATTTGCGGCAAAACCGCGAGATCTATGAGACCATCTTCCGAATGTTCAGCTTTTCCCTGCCCATCGACGTCGTGACGGTTCTGGGGAAGCTCAAGGAGAACGGCTACTACGACGAGGCTGTGACACCGGGCTATCTGCGTCAGCTCATGGAGATTACCCCCACGGCGGCCAACGTGAAGCACTACGCCGGAATCGTGCGGGATAAGTCGCTGCTTCGCGCCCTGTCCAAGACGGCGACGGATATCAATGAGATGGCGCTCAAGGGGGAGGGAACTGCCTCCACCATTCTCGACAGCGCCGAGCGCAAGGTCTTCGGCCTGCGCCGGGGCAATGCCGACGATGCGCTGGAGCGGATCGGCCCCATCATGGTGAAGCTGTTCGATCACATCAACGAGTTGGCCCAGTCCGGCAGCGAGTTTCCCGGTCTGCCCTCCGGCCTGCACGATCTGGATAAGCGGATCAACGGCCTCAATCCCTCCGATTTGATTATCATCGCGGCCCGTCCCGGCATGGGAAAAACCACAATTGCGCTGAATATCGTGGCAAACGTGGCAAAGGCCACCCAAAAAACCGTCGCGTTCTTCTCGCTTGAGATGTCCAGAGAGCAGCTTGCTTCCCGTCTGCTGTCCTGCGAAAGCTGCGTGGACAACTATAAAATCAGCACCGGACGGCTGGAGGACACGGACTGGGAAAAGCTCGGCATGGCGACCGCCGCACTTTCCAAAACCGACATCCGGGTCTCCGACAATCCCACCATCTCAGTTACGGAGATGAACGCGCTCTGCCGCAGGTTGGACAATCTGGGCCTGATTGTAGTGGACTATCTCCAGTTGATGACCCGCGCGGATAAGGACAGCCGCCCTGCGGAAAACCGCGTCAACGTGGTTGCGGAGATTTCCCGCGCGCTGAAGATCATGGCCAAAGATCTGAACGTCCCCGTGATCTGCCTCAGCCAGCTCTCCCGTGCCGCCGAGGGGCGCACGGACAAACGGCCCCTGCTCTCGGATCTGCGCGAATCCGGCGCCATCGAGCAGGACGCCGATCAGGTCATTATGCTCTATCGGGACGATTATTACAATCCCAACACCGCCGAGAAGAACATCTGCGAATGCATCGTGGCGAAAAACCGCCACGGAGAATCCGGTACCGTCAAGGTCCAGTGGATGCCGCAGTTCTTCTCCTTCTCCGATCTGGACGCCGTTCACGGAGCGTAACGGACGGCTGCCCTTGCGCTTGGACGCTTGTATGGAACAGAAGGTTTACCGCTATCTTTGCGAATACGATCTGCTTGCGCCGGGAGACGACGTGACCGTGGCTCTCTCGGGCGGCGCGGATTC
Organism: Oscillospiraceae bacterium; assembly: GCA_902767395.1. GTDB lineage: Bacteria > Bacillota > Clostridia > Oscillospirales > Oscillospiraceae > JAFRPC01. Next base: position 2,694 of record CACXHI010000063.1, on the reverse strand, counting down.
CGTCGCTCTGCTCTGGGTGCTGCGCACCCTTGCGCCCCGGCTGGGTATCCGCCTGCGTGCGGCCCATTACCACCACGGCATTCGTGGCGCGGAGGCGGATCGGGACGCGGAATTTTGCCGCAAGCTGTGTGACGACTGGCAGATTCCGTTCTCCGTGGAGCGGGGCGATGCCCCTGCGCGGGCGCGGCAGACCGGCGAGAGTCTGGAGGAGGCCGCACGGGCCTTGCGTTATGCCTTCCTCCGCCGGGTTGCGCCCGGCAAGCTGGCCACGGCCCACAACGCGGACGACAACGCGGAGACCGTCCTGCTCCACCTTCTGCGGGGGACCGGTCCGCGCGGCCTAGGCGGAATCCCGCCGCGGCGGGAGAATATCGTCCGCCCGCTGCTGACCTGCACCCGCGCTGAGATCGAGGCTCTGCTTGCAAGGCAGGGGCTGTCCCATGTGGACGACAGCACCAACGGTGCGGACGATTGCCTGCGCAATCGACTGCGGCATCGGGTTTTGCCCCTGCTGCGGGCGGAGAACCCGAGCTTGACCGATACGCTCTGCCGCGCCGCCGCGCTGGCGCGGGAGGAGGACGAATTTCTCTCCCGGCTGGCTTCGCAGGCGGCGGAGGACTGCCGGACGGCGAAGGGCTTTGCCTGCGGCAAGCTGCTGGCCCTCGACCCGGTGCTTCGACGGCGGGTTCTTATGGGAATGCTCCGGGCCTTGGGGCTGGAAAACCCCTCCGCCGTCTACGTGGAGGGCTTGGAGACCCTGTTGCACGCCGGACCCTCGGCGCGGTGGAGTCTTCCGGGCGGCCTTGTTGCCGAGCGCTCCTACGATTTGCTGACGGTGGGCGCGTCCGCGCCCCTGCCCCCGCTGGCGGAGCAGCCGCTCCGAATCCCGGGACAGACGGTTCTGCCGGACGGCTTGGGCCGCATTGTCAGTACCGTTACAAAAAATTCATATTTCAGCAAAAAAAATCTTACCACATTTGCATTTAGATGTGATATGATAACCGGGCGTGAGATTCGGGTGCGGGGCAGGCGCTCCGCAGATCGGCTCACCCTTTCCGGCGGCACCAAGCGCGTGAAGGCGCTGATGATCGACCGGAAGCTCCCGGCCCGTCTGCGGGCCGCTGTGCCGGTGTTGACGCTCGACGACGCTCCCATCGCCGTGTTTGGCGTTGGAGCGGACCCGGCCTTCACCGCAAACCCAGACGAGGAGGCCCTTTTGATCTCCTACCGAGGCCCCCTGTTTGATGATCCTGAAAGAGAGGAAGAGGCGAATGAATCCTAAGTCACCGCAAACGTCCCGCCGCGGCCCAATGATAATCTATATCATTCTGCTGGTGCTCATGCTTTTTACCCTGTATAAGCTCTTCGACGCCAAGAACGCCGTGGATCTGCAGTACTCCGATGTGGTTACCTTCTTCAAGGAAGGAAAGGTCGAGGCCTTCGAGGTGCAGAACAACACCCTGAAAATGAAGCTGCGAGAGCGTTATCAGGGGCAGGAGGTTCTGACCTACAAGCTCTACGACTTTTCCCTGTTCTATGCCGATCTGGGAGAGACCATTTCCCAGCAGCTTGCGGACAATACGCTGAAGCAGTATGACATTCTACCGGATTCGCAGGGCGCGTGGCTGATGACCAGCCTGCTGCCCATGTTGATTATCGGCGTGGTGTTTATCGTCGTGCTGATGCTGATGATGAATCGGATGGGCGGCGGCGCAGGCGGAGCCATCAAGTTCAGCAAGGCCAACGCCCGAGTCGGCAAGTCCAATAAGACCGTTACCTTTGCCGACGTGGCCGGCGCCGAGGAGGAGAAGGCCGAGCTTCAGGAAATTGTCGATTTCCTGAAGGACCCCTCCAAGTTCACCGAGCTGGGGGCCAAGGTTCCCAAGGGCGTTTTGCTGGTCGGCCCTCCGGGTACCGGTAAGACCCTATTGGCCCGGGCTGTGGCGGGCGAGGCCTCCGTGCAATTCCTGTCCATTTCCGGCTCCGACTTCGTGGAGCTCTACGTCGGCGTCGGCGCGGGCCGTGTCCGCGACCTGTTCGATCAGGCCAAGAAAATGGCCCCCGCGATCATCTTTATCGACGAGATTGACGCCGTCGGTCGGCACAGAGGCGCCGGTCTGGGCGGCGGCCATGACGAGCGCGAGCAGACCCTGAACCAGCTTCTGGTCGAGATGGACGGCTTTACCGGCAACACCGGCGTCATCGTCATGGCGGCCACGAACCGGAAGGACATCCTCGATCCCGCCCTGCTGCGTCCGGGACGCTTTGACCGTCAGGTTTATGTCGGGAAGCCGGACTGCGACGGCCGTGAGGCGATCTTGAAGGTTCACGCGCGCGGAAAGCCGCTGGCGGATACCGTGGATCTGCATGTGGTTGCCCGGGCGACTGTGGGCTTCACCGGCGCGGATCTGGAAAATCTGCTCAATGAGGCGGCCCTGCTGGCTGCCCGTGCAAACCGTCCCTGCATTCTCATGGAGGATCTGGAGGAGGGCCTTCTGAAGGTTATGGCTGGGCCGCAGAAGAAGAGCCACAAGGTCTCCGAGCGCACCCGCCGTCTGACGGCCTACCATGAGGCCGGGCACGCGGTTTCCGCGTGGCACCTGCCCCATCACGCGCCGGTGCAGATGGTCACGATTATCCCGCGCGGCCCCACAGGCGGCCTGACCATGTATCTGCCCGAGGAGGATCAGGACG